>NZ_NFJG01000218.1:0-1894 GCF_002159755.1 Bacteroides sp. An269 | reverse complement strand
ATATATTCAGTGGTGTTCAAAATATTATATCGGGCAATGTCCTTGAAACCATAAATTTAGTATCTAACAACGAAAGATAGCATCTGACGATGCTCCTTTCTAACCATTAGCGAAAACAGAAACCAGTATGATACAGCAAATAGAAAAACTGAAAGAAATAATCAATCAAAATAGCATGGGGCATTTGCCTTTACCCTATCGTGTTGATTTGATGAAACAAATAGGCAACTCCCGGACAGTGCAAAAAGTGTTGTGTGAGTGCTGTAAGAAAGCCTGTTCCAGCTTCCCAGAAGAATTTTGTGCTGAAAACCTGTTGGTTGAAGTCTTGTCGGAAATGGACAGTTATCTGTACAAGAATAAAGGAATTGCCGAAAGCATATTGGTTTCTGTAGAACGGCTGCGCAATTATGTGGAACAATCCGCAGACAGTCCTGACAACATGGCAAGCTGGGCTATCATATCTTTGGGATATGCAATCCGTTATGATGCAGCTTCCATATTAGCAATAGAAGACTATAATGGTGAAGATGATGATGCTTTTGATTTCGAAAGCTGGAATGCGGATTTTATATGCTCGATAGCTTGTTCCGGCAGCAATCCCTTCGTGGAAACTGGAAACGTAGAGAAACGTAAAGAGTACTGGTTGTGGTATGTAAAAATGGTATTGGAAGTTTCTCAAAATCCAAATGTCAAATACCAGTCATTACCAGTATGCAAAAGAGCAACTCCTTTAATTGATATACCTGTTCGTCATCAATTAGATTTAGTAAAAACAAATAAAAGAATATCTTTTGATGATATTAGAGATGCTATTTTACTTCAAATACCTTCTGGGATAAAATGGGATTTTATAGATGTTTTATTTGTATCATGCACCAGCAGTATGTTAAATATACATTCTTCTACTGGAGATAAGATAAAAATAGGGACGATGGCGACCATCAATATATGCAAGGAATTTAGATTAAAACGAAAAGAAATGTATATGTATTATCCAAAGGAAGGAGCTTGGTTCTCTCTAAAAATGGTCATTAACTCAAATAGTTCTTACAATTTGGATTTTAATTATGATAATTGGGATGAAATTCCAAGTTATTTCCAGGAATTAGATTGGATTTTGAGCTTTTACACCAAATTTCCACGAAGTATAGAATATACCCCTAAGTGGTTAAGGAAAATAGTTGGAAGTAGAAAGCTGTACTTGACTTAGTTTCTGTGAGTATATAAAATAATTTCGCTAACAACGCAGGATAACGGCAAGCCGTTCCCTGCTGAACCATTATAAACAATAAAACAATTTTTTATGGAAGATTCTGATATTCTAAAGAGATTTGACAATGATAAGCTAATAGATGTTGTAAAAAATTATAAGCGTTACGGCTATGATGATGAAATTCGTGATTATGCTATTAATTTATTGAAAGAAAGAGGCTGGAGCGTTGAGGATTTGAAAACATTCGGTTATTGGGAAAATTCCGATTACGAAGAAGCATTGATACAATACAAAGCTTATTGTAGAAATTCACTGATAGCTGTCTGTGTCTTGGTATTAAGTCTTTGTATGCTGGTGCCTATCTATCTTGTATTTGTTTTTATGGCATATCGGAATGTATGTAAGTTCTATCAGGCATTAGGGAGAAAGGAAGAAGCTGTATTCTCCTTTGACTTGTGTTGGCACGTTTTGTTGTTCTTTTACCTAAAAGAGAAAATGAAAGAGGAGTTGAAAGGAATAAGATAAGTTTATAACAAGGTCGAGATAACAGCTTAACGCTGTCCCTCACCAAACCATTAGATACAATTAGATATGAATATACCTACTGCAATAAAGGAAATACTTGTTCATAACCATTGGGATGAATTTAACTTTCAAATGATGTCGGATTGTTACGCTGAT
>NZ_NFJG01000217.1:0-1977 GCF_002159755.1 Bacteroides sp. An269 | reverse complement strand
CTCCTGTTCTTCGTCAGATAGCCCGCTATCTTCCTCATCACAGAAGCAAAAATGCCTCAAAAACTCATCCCAAATCATCGCACGATAAATTCAAAACAGCTTCTTAAACCAAAGAACTTACAAACTCAAAAACTTAAAAACTTACAAACTTAAAAACTTACAAACTTAATTTTCTTCTTCCGGTTTCCGGCGGCGATGCATATAGCGCAGGTTTGCCGGGATTCTGGCCAGTTTATCACTTTCTTCATTGCGTGAGAAACGTTTCGGTTCTTCGCGGTTGAAAGCTTGTTTGCGTTCCCGTGTAAACTCTTTGCCGTCTTCAGCCCTGCGAGGACGGAACGAACGACGGTCATCTTCTTCCCTACGACGGTCTTCACGCGGACGAAATCCCGGTTTATCCCATTCCCGACGGGCGCTGTCACGGAAACGTTCTTTACCTTCGCGCCGTCCGTATTCCACTTTTTCACCGTGATGACGCGCACGTACTATCTTTTCTTCACCCTTTGGCTTGAATTCTTTGTCAGGATTCTCACTACGGAATTCACGATATTTACCGTCAAATAGTTGGTATTTGCGGAACTGACATTCCAAAGCACCGTTGAAGAGCGGAATTTTTACTGATGCTTTCAGTCCGATCTGGTCGAAACATTCGTCCCGATAACTCAATATCCACGCATCATTACCTGTAAATGCGTGTTTCAACCGTTCGCCTATCATCTGATACAATCCTAACAAGTCATCTGAAGAGATACGTTCGCCATAAGGCGGATTCATAATGATAAGACTCTTTTCTTTGGGTTGCTCAAATTGTTGGAACGCCTGTACCTTCAATACGATGTCTTTGGTCAATCCGGCTGCCTTTACATTATGAGTTGCTATTTCATTGGCTTTCGGATTGTTGTCGTAACCGTAAATTTTGTGGGTAAATTCACGTTCCTGTGAATCATCGTTGTAGATGGAGTCCAGCAGTTCCTTATCAAAGTCTTTCCATTTCTCAAAAGCAAATTCTTTACGAAACACGCCTGGAGCTATATTTCTGGCTATCAGTGCCGCTTCAATGGGGATGGTGCCCGAACCGCACATCGGGTCTATCAGGTCGCATTCTCCCCGCCAGCCTGTCATTAGAATCATTCCGGCCGCAAGCACCTCATTCAAGGGTGCCTCTACTTGTTCTTGCCGATAACCGCGGCGATGAAGTGATTCGCCCGAACTATCAAGTGAAAGTGTGCATTGATCTTCGGCAATGTGAATATTCAGTGCCAAGTCAGGGTTATTGATCCGTACCGATGGACGGCTTCCGGTTTTTTCGCGGAAATAATCAACAATGGCATCTTTTACTTTATAGGCTACAAATTTGGAGTGACGGAAAACCTCCGAAAATACCACTGCATCTACCGAAAAGCTGGTCGTATTATCCATATAATTCTCCCAAGCTATGGCTTTTACGGCATTGTACACCTCGTCGGCATTTGTCGCCTGAAAATGTTTGATGGGTTTCAGCACGCGGATAGCAGTGCGCAAGTTGAAATTGGCGCGGTACATCATTGTTTTGTCTCCGGTAAACGATACCATACGCCGTCCGATCTGGATGTTTCCTGCTCCCAGTTCGGTGAGTTCTTGTGCCAATATTTCTTCCAATCCCTGGAAGGTTTTGGCGATCAGCTCGAATTCTTGGTTCATCTTATAGTAAATTACGTAATTTCAAATAATTGTGCAAAATTAGGAATTTTCATTCAGTCAATCAAACGTTTGCGTGTGTTTCTTGCGCACCTTGCTGTTATTTGTGCGGCTAGAAGGGGGAGTACTATAAAATAAAATCCCTAAGTTGTGACAACTTAGGGATTCATAAGCGAATATTTTTTATTTTTGTTGCGGTGCGTACGGGACTTTAACTTACACAATCGGGAAATCTCATAAAAACACAATATATTGGTAATAACCAACTTATTATAGATTGACTATATTACTAAATATCAT
>NZ_NFJG01000216.1:0-1989 GCF_002159755.1 Bacteroides sp. An269 | reverse complement strand
CTGTTCTTCGTCAGATAGCCCGCTATCTTCCTCATCACAGAAGCGAAAATGCCTCAAAAACTCATCCCAAATCATCGCACGATAAATTCAAAACAGCTTCTAAAAAGTTCATAAACTCAAGGACTTAAAAACTTATGAATGTTCTTGCTTATCAACTCGTATAGCTCGGCAAGTTCAGGTTCATCGGCAAGCATGCTCAGATGACGGTTGATTACATTTTCGTCATACCGCCTTGCCGGTCCGGTCTGTGCCTCCAAGGGAGAAAGCTCGTGTACTTTGCGTGCCGTTTCGTCTATCAAAGGCAACATCGCCCCGAAAGGCAATCCGTGTAATGCCAACAAATGCTCTGCCACAGCATACATGTGATTGGCAAAATTGCAAGCAAACACTGCAGCAACATGTAAATAGCGGCGTTGCTCGGACGTAGCCTCGTATGCCTTTCCTCCCAACTGCCCTGCCAATATTTTCAAGGTTTCCATTTCTTCCTTTCCCGACCCTTCGACAAAAAAAGGCACCGTTGAGAAGTCTACCCCCCTACCCTTGCTGAATGTCTGCATCGGATAAAGCACTCCATAATGCCGCGCCAGCCCTTTCCATACATTCATCGGCATACTTCCAGCCGTATGTACAAAAAAAGCATCCGGATGACGACTTACCAAAGGAGGTATCACTTTTTCCAAAGCCGAGTCCTTGACAGATACAATATACATGTCAGCTTCCGAATTCACCATGTCAAGCCTTGTCGTATAGGGACAGTGCAACTTACCGGCCAATGCCGAAGCCGAGGCTTCGGTACGGCTGAACACTTGTACAACCTCATAACCGGCATCGCACAATGCCGGTCCCAGATGGGTAGCCACATTTCCGGCACCCACCAATACGACCTTTTTCAAGGACACAGGCTGTCCGTCTATCAATTCTTTATTCATCATTTTCTCATTCTTCATTTATCGGGATGAAAGCCAATACAACAAGATACCTATCAGGAGCAATGCTACAGGAAGCAGATAGCCCGACATCTGTCCTAACAAAGAAACTACCAGTCCGATGTTCTGTATCAACCAGATACCTGCCAGGACAATTCCTACCGACTTGTCCGCCTTAAACCATAAAAAGATAACCGCCGCATAGAGCAACATCGTATCTTTCTGCATCACCCAAGGCAAACCATGGGCAGCGAAACCAATCAGACGGTCGAGCAAATAAAGAAGTCCCATTATTCCCAAGAACACTGCCGTAGCACGATACGTGTCTTTATGATTCGAAGCCTTTGCAGTCATCGTTCACCATATTTATTAAGGTGTATCTTTTCCCATTGCAGCTTGTCTTCATCGAAAGGTTTCCGCTCCATGCCTTTATGCCCAACCGCAATAATGGAAAGTACCTGAAGCTGCAAAGGGATATCCAACACCCCGTGCACAAACTCATCGGCCGACATACCTGTAGCTGTATATCTTTCGCGTACCTGAATCCAGCAACTGCCCAGCCCCAGGTCTTCTGCCTGAAGCTGAATCATGATGGAAGCTACCGATGCATCTTCTATCCACACATCGCTTGCCAACGGGTCGCCAAGCACCACGATGCCCACTGCGGCATCCTTCAGGAACGAAGCCCCCGCTTCTTTGCACTTCGACAGCAATTCCAGCGTAGACTTGTCGTCCACGACCACAAATTGCCAACTGTTGCTCCGTTTCGATGTGGGTGACATCAATGCTGCTTTCAGCAATGATACCACTTCATCCTGAGTCAATTCTTCGCCGGTAAATTTACGCATGCTGCGCCGTCTCTTGATTAATTCACTGAAGTTTTCCATAAAGCTTGATTTTAGCGATGACAAAGATACAGGTAAAAACCGGAATGCTCAAATAAAATGCCGCCTAACTTAGAAGCTGTTTTGAATTTATCGTGCGATGATTTGGGATGAGTTTTTGAGGCATTTTCGCTTCTGTGATGAGGAAGATAGCGGGCTATCTGACGAAGAACAGGAGC
>NZ_NFJG01000215.1:0-2055 GCF_002159755.1 Bacteroides sp. An269 | reverse complement strand
TACATACGTGTAGTGGTCCTCTCTTATCTGTGCAAAGCTCTGGATGCCTATCGGGTATTTCATATCGTATGGCTTATTGGTATAGCACAAAAATAGTGAGAATATTTTATATTGCCAAATTTATTAGGGATGCAGAATTTTTCGTATATTGGGGCATGGAGTTATGGATAGGCTATGAGAGTAAATACATTGATATGGTTTGTGTTATTGGTTTTGACCGGGTGCGGAGGCAGGCAAATGCGAGGAATCGATTCTTCAGATACATTGGTGGTAAAATCCTCACCTGTGGAAACGGAAAAGCTTACTGCCCACCTTTATCCCGATGTGCATCCCAACAAACCCGGACGTTACCGTTATTTCAAAGAAATCACGATTGGGGATAATCGTGAAAAGATTCTGTTAATGGCAGAGTTCCGTCTGGAAGATTAGCCTTGAATCTTCCAGTCGTCAATGGTCCCGGTCTGTGAAGAGAAGCTGGAACCTATTTTATAGATAAGTCGCCTGTCGGAAGCATACGGGCGTGCGTAGCCTTTTTCTTCTATCTGCTTTAGGGCTTCGTCTGCCGAACCGTCCAGTTTGAACTCGAAAATGTAGACGTAATCGGGTGTCTCTACGATGCAGTCCACCCGTCCTTCGCTCTGTTCCTTTTCGGTATAGACCGTGTAGACGCTGACCAGGCTGAATATCAGGTAGAACGTATAGTGGAAATAACGCTCCCTTTCCCTCTCGTCCTGCTTGCGACGCATGGTGTAAGGGATGTCGGCAAGGAAGGAGGTGAACAGCTTGTTTAATTTCTCCAATTCTCCTCTGCGCAAAGATAGGACCACATTACGCACCCAACTGCCCATTTCTTGCCGGGGCTTCAAATAATCTGAAGCAATCAATGCCACAAATCCTTTCTTGACTTCGTTGTTGGGAAAATCAAGTAGGAATGTCCCGAAATCGCGGTCATAACCTTTGATAGTGAGATACCCGCTCTGGTAAATCATCGGCAACGGTTTTTCTACATTTGCCTTATAGTCGACAAATTCCTGCGGGTCGTAATATTTTCCGGTTAGTTCATCCAGGTTCTCATCGGTATGCGCAAGCAGACGGATTAGGTATGAAGGAGTACCGCTACGGAACCAGTAATCTTGCATGTCTCGCGTGGCAAAAGCATTGAGCAGGCTGAAAGGATTGTAGATATCTGTCATGGCTTTACTGAAATGATATCCGTCGTACTGGCGTTTGAGCAGACCGGTCATTTCTTCCTTGGATATGCCTTCCCTGTCTGCCATATCACTTATCGGACCGGCAAAGTAGTGTTCCAGTTCTTCCTGGGTGATACCGCACAGGGCTTCGTACCGCCTGTCCATGCTGATGTCGGCAGGCTGGTTGAAACCGCTGAACACGCTTACCTGCGAGAACTTGGTAACCCCCGTAAGCAAGACGAACTGCAGGTCATCATCCGCAGCCTTGAATACCGAATAGAATCCTTTCAGCACTTCCCGGTTCCGCTCTTCCAGCAGCATTTCCTCCTGTTCTCCCTTAATGCCCGTATCAAGCACGTCCAGGATAGGCTTGTCGTATTCGTCAATCAACACCACGCACCGTCTTCCCGATTGCTCATGGGCTTGTTTGAGCACGTAAGCAAAGCGGTCTCCCACATCCGTCAGATAAGTGCTTTTCCCGTATTGGGCTTCCCAACCGGCAATGTATCCTTCCAGTTTCTTTTCCAACGTTCCCGGAACGGTGAAGTTGCTTCCGTTGAAGTCGATATGGAATACGGGATATTCCCTCCATTCCGTTTCCAGCTTCTCGATGGCAAGCCCCTTGAACAGCTCTTTCCTACCTGAGAAATAGTTCTTCAGGGTAGACACAAGCAGGCTTTTCCCGAACCGCCTCGGACGGCTGAGGAAATAAATCTTCCCTGTTGATACCAGCTGGTATATCAGGGCGGTTTTGTCTACATACGTGTAGTGGTCCTCTCTTATCTGTGCAAAGCTCTGGATGCCTATCGGGTATTTCATATCGTATGGCTTATTGGTATAGCACAAAAATAGTGAGAATATTTTA
>NZ_NFJG01000214.1:0-2183 GCF_002159755.1 Bacteroides sp. An269 | reverse complement strand
GGCAAACAACTTTGTAGAAAACATCTTTTCCACATGTATGGCACTGCATAATCTCAGAATTAAAATCAACCCTTGGAACTATCATAACTAATTTACATAAACTCTATTTATTTGTTGGGGTACTGGCTATGTTGGAAAGCACCGCAAAAAATTTATGGAAACAAAATACTTTTGACTGCAATCATTATCCTATGTATCGGGATTATCGTCACAAAATGTTATTATGGTTTTGACGTTTACGGCTATGCTACCCCTGTTGTAATCTGCTTGGCTTCAGCCTTGTTTCTGCTATTCAGGTCGCTGAATGTGAATTGGAAGTTGGCAAACCAACTGGCACCTTACTGCTTTGGCATTTATCTGGTGCATCCTGTATTCATCAATTTCGCCTATAAGCTTTTGAATGTAGATGAAGAAGTGGTTGTACCTATTTACAATTTTATCGGCTTCTTCCTGCTATTCACACTTTTGTCATTAGCCAGCACATATATTCTGATGAAAATTCCGTTTATGAAGAAGCATGTGTTATAAGCAAATAAAAACATCTCCCGTTTGCCTTTCTCGAAATTAATTCGTTTCTTTGTAGAAAACTTAGGAACACTATGGAAGTGCCATCTAAAATAATGCATTCTATACAAGAAACAGCTTCGAAGGTATTGCCTATTGGAGCACAAATGATTTTGTTCGGGTCACGGGCACGTGGAGATGCGCGAGAAGATTCGGACTGGGATCTTCTTATCTTGCTAGAACAAGACAAAGTGAGCCATGATGATTACAACAACATCGCTTTTCCGTTGGTGGAGTTGGGATGGAAAATCAATGCAGAGATTAATCCTTTGGTATATACATATGCCGAATGGGGAAAAAGGCATTTCACTCCTTTTTATAAAAATGTAGAACAAGAGGGAATCGTATTATGGCACTGACGTTGGAAGAAAAAAGGGCAATCATAGCCTATCGCCTGCAAAAATCGGAACAAGCAATGGTGGAAGCACGGGACAATGCGCAATTAAAGCACTGGAATCTTGTTGCAAACCGTTTATATTATGCGGTTTTTCATGCAGCTACCGCATTGTTGATAGATAAAGGCTTTTCTTCTAAAACCCATAGTGGTGTAATCTGCATTTTAGGACAAGAATTTGTGATGAAAGGACTACTTAGTAAAGAAGATGCCCGTTTGGCCTCCCGCTTATTGAATATGAGACAAGCTGGTGATTACGATGATTTATTTGACTGGACAGAAGAAGAAGTTGCTCCTTTGTTTCCACAAACAGAGACACTGCTAAGCAAATTAAAGTCTCTACTTTCTGTATATTCTTGATATTCTTCGCAAACCAATTTTGTTACAATGGCGAATCCAATGGAGATAAAGAAACCAGAAGAAAAATCTGTTTCACAAAATTCATATATTTCCTCAACACAGGAGATATCCCTTTCGATGCCACTGCGCCCGGATTAAAAGAAGCCCGTGAGAAACTGCGGCTTGAACGCATGAGCAAGGCAGAACCGAATGCGTATTACCGCCATTTAGACAATGTGGTCATCTTACGTGATAACATTGTAACAGCAAGAGACGAGGAACGTTTAGAGGGACGCGCAGAGGGGCGTACTGAAGGAATAAATATTGACGCGAGAAAAACGAAAGCCGACATAGCTAAACAAATGAAAATGGATGGTATGCCAATGGAAATCATCATGAAATATACAGGATTTACCCAAGACGAAATCGAAAAGTTATAAATACTCATAAGTCAACAAAATTAAATACAAGACACTTTAGATATTATCCATGCAACGTTACGATTACTTGATAGTAGGTGCCGAATTATTCGGCTCCGTATTTGCCTATAAAGCTACACAAGAAGGAAAGAAATGCCTAGTCATCGACCGCCGACCGCATTTGGGAGGAAACTTATATTGTGAGCACTGGCAGACAAGATTGTATTTACCGGTGCCATCGATGAGTATTACGGATATAGATTCTCCAAAAAACTTTCTCGGCTTAATGCATCCGTTTTCGTATGTGCTTTAGTTTTTTAGTCATCCCAAATCATCGCACAATAAATTCCAAAACAGTTTCTTCTATGTTGTAATCCAAATATCCAGAGAATTTTTTTATTTTATTAAAGGTTTTCATTAGCTTTGTAATCAAGGAGTTGAAGAGGACGCAAGCTCTGCTGAGGAGC
>NZ_NFJG01000213.1:0-2254 GCF_002159755.1 Bacteroides sp. An269 | reverse complement strand
CGGATGATCCTGAGCCACCGGGAAGGTTCATACGGTGTGAGGTGCTGAATTTGCAAGCCGGATGTTTTATTCCTCCGGACTATACATAGTTTGGCCAAAGGAAGGAAACGTACGGTTTACAGTCTATTCCTTAGATAGGGTGGGAAGGAAAGAACTCACGTTCATTTACAAGCTATTATGACTTTCAGTTATGTAATTACGTAAGAAAGTAATTACGTTACAATGTAACATAATTACTTTTCATATCATATATAGACATCAGTCCGCCACTTATCCGCACATACGTTTTGCAATAAGAGGAATATTCTTGTTCATCACCTTCAGAATTTCATCATGAAACTCAGAGTTCTTATTATACCGTCCTCTGCATTGAACCACTTTCATTGTCTCCAAAGAGACCTCTATTGTTTCCGTTTTCACTCCGTCCACCATAGCTGAAAAGATAAGTGAATTGTCATCATTGAAATATTCATTTGAAAAGACGCAATGATGCAAGACTTCTCCTTCCTCTACAAATTCTTGAACACTTTCAAGAACACGTATCCGAATATCACCTTCATCGAAAACAAGACCGAAGAATTTTGCTTTTGCTTCCTGATAATGTTTTTCTTGCAGAAAAGCTTTCCGTTTCTTTTCCCTTAGCTGTTCTTTTTCATACTCCTCTTGTTTCTTCCGGCTCAATCTGTCATGTTCCCTGTTCAGATTGGAAGGACAAACATAATGAGGGTTTGAAATATCCTTATTGAAGTGTTGCAACAATCTGATATAGTCCAGCCATAAACCAATATCGGAAAAGTTATACTTATGCCGGATGCCGGTCTTAATGGCTTTCCAAATATCATCCGATATATTATTCTTATGAGCAAAGTATTTGAAAAGAGAAATCTGTCCACATTTCAGAAGAGTTTCTTTTCTGTTGTCTGAGAGTATAGCCTTGAATACAGTGTAATGAGACAAATCGAAGGTATCTCCACAATAGCCGTTTCTTATTATCGTGTCGGATAATTGGATTTTAGGATAGATATACATCGCATCTATATCATAATAGAAACTTTCAGCACAACTTCTCAATTCAAGTTCACTATTAAAGTTCCAACTATCATAGTAATAGTTGCTCATACTTCTTTTCAGGGCAATAGTATGGGTAACACCTTTTGGGGTTAGCCATCGCTGAACAACTTCTTTAATTGAATATTGAGCAGCCTTACCTACTCTGAAATCTGCGAAAACTATGAAGTGGCGTAATATCTGATATTCCTTTATTGAAATGATGATAGTAAAATACACCTTAAAAGAATAGGTTCTCTTTCTGTCAGTACTTACCTTAAGTTTTCTTCCGCAATGAGGGCATGTTACATAAACCGGAATAGTGGAATGTGTGTCTTTCCATGTATGCGCACAATCGCAACAGGTATAGATACCTTTCGCCGTTCTCTTGGCGAAAGGTTCGATACAATGTCTGTAAGCATACTGCATCTGTCTGTTTGTGATAGGTTTCAATTTCCTTGAAAGTGAAACTATCTCTTTTTGGATTTTATTGGTAGGTTTCATATCAGAAATCGAATAATGTAGGTGCGACAATAGTTTGAGTTTGAGCTGGTTTAGCTTTTTTCCGGTTCTTTATCTTCTGAATTTCTTCATCCTGATACTGACGGATAGCGTTCTGCCTGGCTTCTGCCTTTTCTTCTTCAGTCAATTCTATGTGATGATTAACCACAACCTTGCATTGTATCTCCTTGCCTATGTCGATGTTGTCTTCATCAAAATAGTGAATACACTGACCATAAATCTCATCATCTGAAAAGCCGGAGCAACCTGTACTTTGCACCCAATTAAGTACATAAGTCACGCAATCATCGATATTTTTGTGAGGCTTGTGATAGCTTTGTGCAAAGAGTTCGTCACTCGCTGCCTTATTATCCAAAAAAGCCTTGATAGTCTGTTTGAAGTGTTCTGTACCTTTCATAATTATTCGGATTTAAGTTCTTTGTAACTGATTTTTACCAATAAAAATGCACCATAACAGATGATGAAAAGAAGTGCCGATACCACCATACTGGGATTAGCATGTATAAAAACTGCACTTAGGAACATAGCCACTGCACAAATAGCCATGATGACTGAAAGGATAAACTGAACTGCTGCCATATCGCTCTGAATTAGTTGGTTAAACATCGAATTATTCTTCAGCGAGCTTTAGACCTTTTTTTGAAAGATTTCCTTTCCTGTGTCTTTCGCATCCGCTGACTTTTTT
>NZ_NFJG01000212.1:0-2376 GCF_002159755.1 Bacteroides sp. An269 | reverse complement strand
GGCAAACAACTTTGTAGAAAACATCTTTTCCACATGTATGGCACTGCATAATCTCAGAATTAAAATCAACCCTTGGAACTATCATAACTAATTTACATAAACTCTATTTTATTGTCTCTTGTTTTATACTTTCAAATCCATCCGTTCTTGAATTTCCCCGTTTACAAGTCCCTGTCATGCCCCAACTAAAAAACTTACCAACTAAAAAACTCAAAAACTTACAAACTCATATACATTGGCGGATGAACTCGCGCACCTCCTTGCGACTGATGAAGAGATGATTCTCCACCGTACGCTTCGACAGGTTCAACTCCTCCGCTATATCGTCTGCCGGCTTATCCTGAAAACGGCTCATTATATATACCTTGCGGCGCTGTTCCGGAAGCGCGGAAACCCGTTGGCTTTCCAACCTCCGAAGTTCGTCCGCCACTATCCGGCTTTCAGGCTCCACGGTAGTGACCGGGAGCGTATCATATAAATACCTATCGATTTCCTGCCTTTTATAATAACGACGCAGGTAGTCGTTCAAAAGATTACGCACAATAGTAAAAAGAAAATACTTCAGCGTGTCACGGCGGATCATCATCCGATATTCAAGCAATCGTAGAAAAGCATCCTGAGTCAGGTCTTCCGCATCGCTCCTGTTCTCGATGCGCCGGCAAATATAGAAGAAGACAGATTGGCGGTATTCTTCATAATATTCGGTTATCAACCGGTCAGATAGTTTAATACGGTTTTCCATGCCATTAGTGTTTTGGTTTTATGATTACGCTGCAAATGTAAAGAGGAAATAAGAAATACAAAACTTTTTACCAGTCAAAGCTATCTCATGCAATGGATACAGACCAATAAGCAAATAATAAACTCATAATCAATATAATATGAAATAGCAGCAGAAAGTCTCAAATAATTGTGTGATACGCTAAATCGAAGTTTTTTCCAAAAAAAACCGATTTTCACTAAGTGTTATTCCCTACTTGTCCGTATATATACCAAAAGTCTAACATTTATAAATAACATCCATGATGAAACGAAAACACATTTTTCTGGCAGCACTTGCCTTGTTGTTGGTATCAGGAAATCCAACAATATGCCGGGGACAAGAACTGGTCACCTATCCGGCTCCCGCATCCGAAGAAGTTACAATGAAACAAGACTTCACTGTCCAGGTAAGAACACCGGAAGGCGAATGGAAAAACATAGATACGTATGCCGTCAAGGTAAAAGCTCCCGACAACGTAGAACTCGCCTCTTTGGCTTATTTCGACTTTTCCGGTACGGTAGAAGTGAAAGTCACGGCAAACGCACCGGTTGAACAGGCACGTATCCGCCCCCTCTCTTACAACATCCTGCCCGATGTAGACGGGCGCAGCATCACGTTCCGACTGGACAAGCCGCGCAACCTCTCGGTAGAGGTAAACGGCGATATCTTCCATAATCTGCACCTCTTTGCCAACCCCATCGACACAAACCGTCCGGCAAAGCCACGGACGACGAAAGACTTCATCTACTTTGCACCCGGCGTGCACCAATTGCCGGGCGATACGCTCAACGTTCCATCAGGAACCACAGTCTATGTAGCCGGAGGTGCGGTAGTAAAAGGATGCATTCACGTCAAGGATGCACACGATGTGAAAATAGCAGGCCGAGGCATTGTGCATCCCGATAAAAGAGGAGAAGGAATCAGGGTAAGCCGCTCGCGCAACGTAGAGATAGAGGGACTGATTACCACCCAATGCCCCACCGGTGAGTCGGAACATGTCACCATCCGCAACGTCAAGGCTATCAGCTCATACGGTTGGGGAGACGGCATGAATGTCTTTGCCAGCAGCCATGTCCTGTTCGACGGAGTGTTCTGCCGGAACTCAGACGACTGCACCACCGTCTATGCCACCCGTTTAGGATATAAAGGCGGATGCCGCCACATCACCATGCAAAACTCCACGCTTTGGGCAGACGTAGCGCATCCCATTTTCATCGGCCTGCATGGCGATTCGGGCAAATTCGAAATCATGGAAGACCTGAACTATGTGAACATAGACATCCTCGACCATCATGAAAAACAAATAGATTACCAGGGCTGCCTGGCAATCAATGCGGGCGACAACAACCTGGTGCGTAACGTACGTTTCGAGAATATCCGCATCGAAGATTTCCGCCGGGGACAACTGGTCAACCTCCGCATCTTCTATAATAAGAAGTATTGTGCCGCTCCCGGAAGAGGCATCGAGAACGTCCTGTTCAAGGATATCACTTACAACGGCACACATGCCGAACTGTCGCACATCATCGGCTACGACCGCGACCGCTTGGTAAGAAACATCCGCTTCGAGAACCTCCGCATCAACGGTACGGTTATCTCCGACGACATGCCCG
>NZ_NFJG01000211.1:0-2443 GCF_002159755.1 Bacteroides sp. An269 | reverse complement strand
GAACTCTCCCGCAAGCTCCGCTTCATCTATTCGCTGATTAAAGCCTGACCCGTTCAGGCTTTTTTATGCCCTCCGGCATCCTTTTCCTCCCTCCCGAAAATTCTTTCGCGACTTTTCCAAACCATTCGGTTTGTTTCTCCGATTCTTTTCGTACCTTTGGGGGCATGGAGGTCAGATATACGCCCTGCATGGTGTAGGTTAGCGGAATGTCCGATGCCTGACAGGTGTTGTTATCAATACATTAACATCAAAAACAGTGTACCATATATGGAAACAAGAGATAAACTTTTTACCGAAGAACAGTATTCGAAGCAACTGAAAATGTATGATGAAGATATTAGTTATTATGAACAAATGCATCTTTCAGGAAAACATATAGGTTACGATTCTTTGTTCAATTATAGGCTTCGTTATTTATTGGTACAGTATTCTATGGGACAGGATATTGATAATCTGAAAAATAATTATGTGGAAGTCATCAAAACGATGCCGAGATTTTGGACGGATAACGGATTTTATATTGAAATGTTGTGGCTTTTGTCAATAGGTATCATGTTGGATTATGAAGATGACCTAATACAGAGTTTGGTGCAACTGATAAAAGATAGAGAAGCAAAAGACTATATTTATGACACCTTGATTAGATACAGATTCCCAGATTGGAAAAGGACTACAAACAAAGCATTATATCCGTCACCCTATCAAGCTGCTATCACTGTTACAGAGTTGGCAGAACAAGATAAGGCAGAAGCTGTAAAACGATTGGAAAAATACCTCAAAAAAGAATGGTATCGGGGTCATTCTGATTTATCTTGGCACAACGACCATAAATATGGTATCAACCATGACGGTTATTGGTGTTTTGAAAGCGGTGCATTGGTCAAAGTCTTGGGGCTAGATGATAGCAGCCTGAAAGGGTTGCCATATTATCCATACGATATGGTACACTGGAATGGGAATAAAATATGATGTTAACGAAGCAGGATAACGGACAAGCCGTTCCCTGCTAAACCATTAACATTAATATATTACAATATGATAGAAATAGAACAATGGGGAAAGATGATAATCTGGTTATGGAGCAGGTATATTAAGAAAAAACCTATTCCATATATTGATCTCGAATTCCATTATCCCATGTGGATGTTTTATCTTGTTGGTGGAATATTAGGAGGATTGATACTTGGAATCGTACTGTTCTATTTTACTGTAATAAACTAATAGCTTTATAAATTGAATGTTAACAAGGTCGAGCCAACAGCTTAACGCTGTTCCTCACCAACCCATTAGATATAAAGACATGAGAATATTTGTATTATATAGTTTGCTCCTTTTCCCACTTTGCTGTGTTATAGCGAAAAACGGCTATGTGGAACAAAATCCAGCCAAGTATAGTTCTTTGACTGAACAAGATACCCTTTATATAGAAACAGAAGAAACAGAATTTGAAATTCTATATAGGCTGTGTTTTAATCAACAAGGTAAAAAGCGTGTTGTTTTTGAATTGAAAGCGGTAGATGATAGTAACATTGACTTCGTGCAAAGCTATGCAATCAATGGAGTAAAAAAGTTTGATTGCTTTGCCGTGTATGATAATGTGGCAGACGGAAACCGTTTCTTATTCTTTGACTATGAAAGTCAAATTGCTTACATAACGCCTACATGTTTTTCCGGTTTCTATCCGATATACAGTTCTGTGGACTTTTCAAAATTGGAAGTCTTATTACGAAATGAACCCTCCCATTTGAAACAGCTAAACGACACGTTAAGTATTGATAGTAAAGTGGCTTATGTACCATTTAACTGTAATAATCGAATTATAAAGGCGACTTTTGTTCCATGTTCCCAAACGGGAAAGGGCAATAAATATCTAACAACGAAAGATAGCATCTAACGATGCTCCTTTCTAACCATTATGAACAATTAGAGTACACGATATGAGAAATGAAATTTTACAGTTGAAAGATTTAGGTCGTATGCCTAATGAAAGTATCAATGATTCTGATAGCATTGATGAATTGGTAAACACTTATGATGCTTTATTAGAGCAAATACAACTCCCTATATCATTCGATGAAGCTATGGTGCTGGTACAAATCTTCCCTGAAAATGCTTTTTATGATTTGCAGTGGAGCTTACTAAGACTTGTAGAGTCCGTTTGTGTTGATGATGATAGGTACATTCAATTAATAAACTCTTGCCCAAGTCAAGAATGGCGAGACACTCTAAATGCTCGCTATGCAAATTATAAAAAGGCACAAGAGGTAAAGTAAGTTCATAACAAGCCGGGATAACGGACTAACGCCGTTCTCTGCTAAACCATTATAAACCCCTAAAAACAAACGACAATGAGCATTTTTTTGAAAGCGGTACAACGCATCAACCCGTCAGAACCGGACGAACCGAAGAAATGGTATCCCGTTCAGTACACCACCAAGATGGT
>NZ_NFJG01000210.1:0-2504 GCF_002159755.1 Bacteroides sp. An269 | reverse complement strand
CAACATTCCGTTGTCCGCTGCATCGTGCATATACCTGTATTCAAAAAAGTGTCTTGTAAATTTGGATATGTGTGAGATTTGTGTAAACACACACACACACACACACACATTGCGACCGGCGTATCTTCGCGCGTTAATATACTTATTATCATCAATACATGCAAGGGTGGGAACTCCTTTTTACGGGAGCTTTCCGCCCTTTTCCGTATTCGTATGCCCCGTTTAACCCATTAAAACAAAAGTCGTATGAATACCGAAATAACCATTATAGCAAGTATATTCCTGTTGCTGGGCGGACTGGCAGCGTTTCCGTTTACGCTCGATTACAGCAATACTTCATGGATGCCCGTTGGATAATAGACAAATTGACGTATATTAATTAACCATAATAAATAAAAAAATGCAAGACAATAAAAAAACAACAAGCCTTGAGAGCTACGAAGCTCCCAAATGTGAGATTATTGAAATACAGAATGAAGGCGTGCTGTGCGGCAGCGATTACAGTGCCACACACCGTGGTTTTGAAGACAGCGACGAAGTGATTTGGTAAATTCTGAACAAATAAATATAACAATGAAAGCAAAAAACATGACCATCGCCGCACTGGCCCTGCTGTTGGCAGCCTGCGGCAACGAAGAAATCCTTGAGAACAACGAAAGCGGCAGCACGGGGAAGGTACACATGACCTTTACCGCCGGAATGCCGCAGACACGTACCTCGCTGGGCGAGGACGGCCATGCCGTAAACTGGACGCAGGGCGACCTGGTAGCCATCTACGACGGAACGGAAACCATCTGCAAGTTTGAAGCAACCGAAGTCAGCGGCAGCACCGCCACCCTGGAAGGCGAGGCCAAAGTGACCGATACCTACACCGCCTTCTATCCCTACACCGACGACGGGACGCTGACCCTCGACAACACTGCCATCACCTTCACCCTGTCCGCCACGCAGACAGCCACGGCAGGCGGCTTTGCCGAAGGGCTGAACCCCTCGTGGGCACAGGCGACGGACGGCAGCAAAAATCTGACGTTCCAGAACCTCTGCGCCCTGGCCAAGTTCACCGTGGAGGCAGAGGGCGTGACGGAAGTTACCCTGACCGCCAATAATACCGGCGACGCACTGGCAGGCGGGCTGACCTATACCATCGCCGATGGTACGCTGACCGCCAACGACGGCGCTTCCCGGTCGGTAACGCTGACGGGAACCTTCACGAAAGGCAAGGAGTACTACTTCGTCGTGGCTCCCGGCACGCTGACGGGCGGCATTACCCTGAACTATATGGGTGAAGGCGGCAAGACATACGTCAAGACCACCCAAAGCGAGGTGACCTTCACCGCCGGAAAGATTACCAACCTGGGCGCACTGGATATCGCCAATTTCACCGAGGCCCTCAATGCGGCGTTTGCCAATGCCGTGGAAGAATTCAACCCAAATATCGGCTGGACGGCGAACCCCGATGGCACCGTATCCCTGGATGAGGATAACAAATTCCAAATAATAAGGAATGGGGGAACTTTCTTGTTTTTGCGAAATAAAAACATTACCAGCCTTGCCGGCATTGAGTACTTCACCGATCTGGAGACTTTGGATTGCATGGATAATCAATTGACTACCCTTGATGTAACCAAGCTGACCAATCTGACGGTTTTGGTGTGCAACGATAATCAACTGACTGCCCTTGATGTAACCAAGCTGACCAATCTGACGCAATTGGAGTGCAACGGTAATCAACTGACTGCCCTTGATGTAACCGGGCTGACCAGTCTGACGTGGTTGCAGTGCAGCGATAATCAACTTGTCTCGTTGAATGTCAGTACTTTGAAAGAGCTTGAAATTTTGTGGTGTCATGGCAACAAGATGACGGCTCTCGATATAACCCATAACGCATATTTGGGGGAATTGAAGTGCGGGAACCAGCAAGATAATCAGCAACTGACCCTGACATTGTGGGACACCAAGAAGGAGTTTTGGGACAGGATGTTAGACATGTATTCAGATGAAAACAGCAATGTCACAACCAATGTTATAGAGGCTCCTGTCAATGCCGATCACGACGGCTACGAAGATGACGGCGAAACGGTCGACTGGTAAGGGGCCGCTGACGCAACCCCCTGTCTTTCTGTTGTATTGTCCCGCACCCGATGCAACGGACCACGGAGGAGCATTCCGAACCCGAAGCGGAATCCCTCCCAAGCCTCTGCTGTAAGGGTATAGCACGGAAAAGGGCAATGCCCCGAAATACGAAAGGACATCAAACAGGAACTCCCGTTCCGGGCGGGAGCATTTGTGCCCGGCAACATCATACAGACACCGCAGCCCGCTACCGCAAGGTAAGCGGGCTGCATTTCGTCATTTTCGGCATCGTCTATATTTGGCTCAACGAACAGCACAGACAACAGGAATTAGAGATTACAAGCCAAAAGATAAGATGTTTACGCAAGGACATACACGAGGTATATGTTAAAATGGTGGATTTATCCCTTATTGGTGAGACCGTGCTGGAC
>NZ_NFJG01000021.1:0-46593 GCF_002159755.1 Bacteroides sp. An269 | reverse complement strand
CTGACGAAGAACAGGAGCGGAAAGGACCAAAAAATCGCCCAAAGCACACACGAAAACGGATACATCAAGCCAAGAAAAACTTTTTGGAGAAATTCAAAACAGCTTCTAACTCCCTCTATACTTTAAACGGTATTTTAAAATGTGCATTTTCTGCCTCTGTGATTTGAAAATTTCACACGCATATAAGTCCATCCGCTGCAAGATTATTAATCTTACAAGCGGAAGATTATTAATCTTACACCAGACTATCTGTAAAATAAAAAAGAATCATAAGGGTAGTATGGTTCTTTAATAAAAGGAGCTATAACCAGTAACGACCTTCACCGGCGTCTCCGGAAAAACTCCTTCATCAAACCGGCGCACTCGTCTTTCAAGATACCCTGAACCACCTCGGTCTTCGGATGTAATGCCGCAGGTGCGTAACGCATATACCCGCGCTTCTCGTCTTCGGTGCCGAACACCAGCTTGCCCAATTGTGCCCACGCTATGGCTCCGGCACACATCACACACGGTTCTACCGTTACGTAAAGCGCACAATCATTCAGGTACTTGGCTCCCAATGCATTTTCCGCAGCCGTAATGGCCTGCATCTCGGCATGTGCCGTCACATCGTTCAAGGTTTCGGTCAAGTTATGTGCACGGGCAATGATACGGCCTTGGCATACTACCACCGCACCTACAGGCACTTCTCCCCTTGCCGATGCTTTCTCTGCCTCAGCCAACGCCTGTTTCATATAAAACGTATCATCTGCCATATCCCGTTACCTCCGCATATCGTGTTCTTTGAATAAAGTAGGGTAATCCTCTTCCATTTTCTGATGAATAAACGTCAAGACTGTTTCCCTGAACCACCGTGCCTTATTGGTTATCTGATAGTGTTTCAGGTAGCGCTCAATAATCTGTGCCTCCTCTTCGCTGAGCAGACACACCATCCGTTGCCTGCGCGGAGGAACCGACGCCGGCACTTTCTTCCGTTTTTTTCCATTGTTCATCATCTTGAGTGCAAAATTAGTTCACTTTTTTCTCTTCTGCAAAGCAGACCAAGATTAAAATTAGAAAAGCAAAGAAAATACAACAAGATTACGTAACTTTGCACACAAAAAACGTACAAATATGGCAGAACATAACGACCTGGGCAAGGAAGGGGAGGACGAAGCGGTGCGCTACCTGACCGAAAAGGGATACTGCATCCTCCACCGCAACTGGCGACGGGGAAGAAACGAACTGGACATTATAGCGACAAAAGACGGACAGCTGGTCTTTGTGGAAGTAAAGACCCGAAGGAACGAGACCTACGGACACGCCGAAGATGCGGTAAACGACCGGAAAATACGCACGCTGGTCTCACTGGCAGACTCGTACATCAAGAAGTTCGAACTCGACCTCCCGGCACGTTTCGATGTAATAACGGTAATAGGCGAAAAGCCTCCCTTCCACATTGAGCATATCGAAAATGCATTCCTGCCGCCCATTTGGTAACACCTTATAATATATATAATAATGAGTAGATGTTCGTATTTAGTTTATTTGAATATCCGCAAAATGCCAATGGTATGAAAAGGAGTTAAAAGGAGTTATGCCCGCTTCGCTCACAGGAGTTAAAAGACAATAGTTCTGTTAGGATTTCCATTTAGTAAATGTATTGGCTTCTAACTCCTTATTGGTGAAATGCGGACATTCATATAAGTAAATGAGCCGGCATGGAACTTCTTAGAAGCTGTTTTGAATTTATCGTGCAATGATTTGGGATGAGTTTTTGTAGAGACGCAAAATCTTGCGTCTTTACTATGGGAAGATAGCGGGCTATCTGACAAAGAACAGGAGCGAAAAGGACCAAAAAATTGCCCAAAGCACGCACGAAAACGGATACATCAGGCCAAGAAAAACTTTTTGGAGAAATTCAAAATAGCTTCTTAACTCCTCAAAAGATAATATCATTTAATTCTGATTACTTTATGAAATATCCTAAACCTATATATCTGCAAGAAACTACTTCGACCAACTCCTATCTTGCCGCCTTATGCGACCACGAGCCTCAAGCCAACCTGACCTGCGTGTACAGCGCATACCAGACAGCAGGACGCGGACAACGTGGCAATACATGGGAATCTGAACCGGGAGCCAATTTGCTATTCAGCTTCGTGGTATATCCCAGTTCTCTGAAAGCCGAACAGCAGTTTCTTCTCTCACAAGTCACGGCACTGGCACTTGCCGATGCACTTTCGGCACATACCGACAGTATCTCCATCAAATGGCCCAACGATATCTATTGGAGAGACCGGAAACTATGCGGTACCCTCATCGAGAATGACTGGGACGGTGCATACGTCAGCCGCTCCATATCAGGTACAGGCATCAACCTGAACCAAAAACGGTTTGTAAGCAATGCTCCCAACCCCGTTTCGCTTACGCAAATCACAGGTCTACTTTATAATCCGGCTACAATCCTGGAACAAGTAATGGAACGTACAAGCTGGTATTACGGTCTGCTGGAAGCGGGATGCACTGATGAAATTGCCCAACAATACAAACAGATGCTGTACCGCAAAGCAGGTTTCCATCCTTACCTTGATGGTAAAGGTCGCTTCATTGCCCGCATACACGATATAGAACCTTCGGGAAGGCTGGTCTTGGAAGACGAAAAAGGCACCCTCCGGAAATACCTGTTCAAAGAAGTTTCATTCGAATTGTAAACCACCTTTATAAGATAACACATGTCACTCAATATACCATTCACAAGCCAACGCATACTGCATATTGCCCTTCCTTCCATTGTCTCGAACATCACCGTTCCCCTGCTGGGACTGGTAGATGTCACCATTGTCGGCCATTTAGGCTCGGCCTCCTACATCGGTGCCATAGCCATAGGCGGCATGCTGTTTAATATGATTTACTGGATATTCGGTTTCCTGCGCATGGGAACAAGCGGACTCACGGCACAATCGTACGGTGCACACGATCTTCCTGAAGTGACCCGCATCCTGCTCCGCTCGTTAGGCATCAGCCTTTTATTGGCACTTGCCTTATTGGTATTGCAATATCCCATCCGCATCATCGCTTTCCACCTGATTGATGCCAGCCCGGAAGTTAGAGAACTCGCATCACTTTATTTTCATATCTGTATTTGGGGAGCACCAGCCACATTGGGACTGTATGGGTTCACCGGATGGTTTATCGGGATGCAGAACTCCCGCTTCCCGATGTTCATAGCCATCGCACAAAACGTGGTAAACATTGTCGCCAGCCTGTTTTTCGTGTTTGCCTGCGATATGAAAGTGGCAGGAGTAGCACTTGGAACCCTCATTGCCCAATACGCCGGACTCTTTATGGCATGCCTGCTGTGGTTTCGGTATTACCGTCCCCTGCGCAAATATGTCAGACAAGGAGCCGTTTTCACCCGTAAAGCAATGTCACGCTTCTTCCAAGTGAACCGTGACATCTTCCTGCGCACACTTTGCCTGGTAGCAGTCACCGTATTCTTCACCTCTACAGGAGCTGCGTATGGCGATGTTACATTGGCAGTCAATACCCTGCTGATGCAGCTTTTCACCCTGTTCTCATACATTATGGATGGATTTGCATACGCTGGCGAAGCTTTGACCGGAAAATACATCGGTGCACGAAACCGTACAGAACTTCTCCGCACCGTCCGCCACCTCTTCGGCTGGGGTATTATGCTCTCGCTGGCTTTCACCCTCCTGTATGGCATCGGAGGAAAAGGATTCCTCGGCCTGCTCACCAACGAACAGACAGTAATTGATGCTTCGGGCACTTATTTCTATTGGGTGCTTGCCATCCCACTTGCCGGTTTCTCTGCCTTCCTACTCGACGGTATCTGCATCGGAGCCACCGCTACATCCATCATGCTGAAAGGAATGTTTGCCGCATCAGCAAGTTTCTTCCTTATTTATTATACCCTGCATGACTCGCTCCAGAATCATGCCTTATGGATGGGCTTTATCGTCTACTTGGCTTTGCGAGGCATCGTACAGGCACTATTGATAGCACGAAAAGGCATTGGTTAAAACCTGTTGGAGAGACAGACGTATCTAAGAAGCTGTTTTGAATTTCTCCAAAAAGTTTTTCTTGGCTTGATGTATCTGTTTTCGTGTGTGCTTTGGGCGATTTTTTGGTCCTTTTCGCTCCTGTCCTTCGTCAGATAGCCCGCTATCTTCCTCATCACAGAAGCGAAAATGCCTCAAAAACTCATCCCAAATCATCGCACGATAAATTCAAAACAGCTTCTAAGAAACTGTACGTTTCTTGCAATTATTTCATAGATTTTACCTAATTTTGTCCAGGTAAACTTACGAAATCATTAGCATGTCTGAAACCAACTACATATCCATCAAAGGCGCCAGGGTGAATAACCTGAAAAACATCGACGTTAACATCCCACGCAACAAGCTGGTAGTCATTACCGGTTTGTCGGGGTCGGGCAAGTCCTCACTTGCCTTCGACACGTTATATGCCGAAGGACAACGCCGTTACGTGGAAAGCCTTTCTGCATACGCCCGCCAATTCTTAGGGCGGATGAGCAAACCGGAATGTGATTTTATCAAAGGTATTCCTCCCGCCATTGCCATCGAACAGAAAGTCATCAGCCGCAACCCGCGCTCTACAGTAGGGACCTCTACTGAGATTTATGAATATTTACGCCTGCTTTTTGCCCGCATCGGAAAAACCTATTCGCCCATAAGCGGACAACTGGTGAAAAAGGATAGTCCAGAAGATATCGTGAACTGTATGCTCTCGTATCCTCAGGGTACACGCTATACAGTACTTACCCCCATTCTTCCCCGAGAAGGGCGCAATATGGCAGAGCAAATAGAGACGGATATGAAAGAAGGATTCACCCGTCTGGAAGTGAACGGAAAGACCATACGTATCGAAGAATACCAGTATAATCCCAAAGATACGGTTTACCTGCTGGTAGACCGTATGAGCTGTGATAACAGCAAAGATGCCATCAGCCGCCTGACCGACTCTGCCGAAACGGCTATGTACGAAGGCGACGGTGCATGCTTGCTCCGTTTCTATCAACCCGACGGTTCGACCAGCCTGTACCGCTTCAGTACCAAATTCGAAGCAGACGGCATCAAGTTTGAGGAACCAAGTGACCAGATGTTTTCTTTCAACTCTCCACTAGGGGCCTGTCCGACATGCGAAGGGTTCGGTAAAATCATTGGAATTGATGAACGCCTGGTCATTCCCAACCGCTCATTGAGCGTATATGATGGAGCTGTGATGTGCTGGCGAGGGGAAAAAATGAGTGAATGGCTGCAAGCATTCTTACGGGAAGCCCCAGAACACGATTTTCCCATATTTGCTCCCTACTATGAACTGACTCAAGCACAGAAAGACTATCTGTGGCATGGTCCGCGGGACAAAGTATGCATTGACTCTTTCTTCAGTATGCTGGAAGAGAATCAATACAAAATCCAATACCGCGTAATGCTTGCCCGCTATCGGGGAAAGACCACTTGCCCCGAATGCCACGGAAGCCGACTGAAGAAAGAAGCCCTTTACGTAAAGGTAGGGGGATATAACATTGCCGATTTAGTGGAAATGCCTGTCAGCAAGCTGAAAGAATTCTTCCGGAACCTGAAGCTAAACGACCACGATACACAGATAGCCAAAAGACTGTTGAGCGAAATCAACAGCCGCCTGACATTTCTGGAAGACGTAGGACTAGGCTATCTCACTTTAAACCGCCTGAGCAACTCGCTTTCGGGAGGAGAAAGCCAGCGTATCAACCTTGCCACTTCGCTAGGAAGCAGTCTGGTAGGCTCGCTCTATATCCTAGACGAACCAAGTATCGGACTACACAGCCGTGACACAGCAAAGCTGATTAAAGTGTTACGCCAACTCCAACAATTAGGCAACACCGTAGTGGTCGTAGAACACGATGAAGAAATCATCCGTGCAGCCGACTATATCATCGACATAGGTCCGAAAGCCGGACGGCTGGGAGGCGAAATCGTTTATTCAGGTGACCTGAAAGACCTGAAACGTGGAAGCAAAAGTTATACCGTAAGGTATCTGTTGGGTGAAGAAACCATCGAACGCCCCTTGCAACATCGCGCCTGGAACAATTACATCGAAATAAAAGGAGCACGTGAAAATAACCTGAAAGGGATTGATGTCCGTTTTCCGCTCAATGTCATGACGGTAGTAACAGGGGTCAGCGGTTCTGGTAAAAGTACGCTAGTGCGCGACATTTTCTATAAAGCCTTGAAACGGGAATACAGTGAAATAAGCGAACGCCCTGGCGAATTCGTATCATTGGGGGGTGACACATCAATGGTCAACGACATAGAATTTGTAGACCAGAACCCTATAGGCAAATCATCGCGCAGCAATCCTGTCACCTATGTGAAGGCATACGATGAAATACGAAAACTATTTGCCGACCAACCTCTTGCCAAGCAAATGGGATATACAGCCGGTTACTTCTCCTTCAATACCGACGGCGGACGCTGCGAGGAATGTAAAGGTGAAGGTACCGTCACCGTCGAAATGCAGTTTATGGCTGATTTGGTATTGGAATGCGAATCATGTCACGGAAAAAGATTCAAAAAAGAAATACTGGAAGTATATTATGAAGGAAAGAATATCTATGAGGTGCTGGAAATGACAGTCAACCAAGCCATTGAATTCTTTGATACACACGGACAAAAAAAGATTGTCAAGAAACTGCTTCCTCTTCAGGATGTAGGACTCGGATACATCAAATTGGGACAATCTTCCTCCACATTATCCGGAGGAGAGAACCAGCGTGTAAAACTTGCTTATTTCTTAAGCATAGAAAAATCGCAACCCACCATTTTCGTATTTGACGAGCCTACTACCGGACTGCATTTTCACGACATCAAGAAATTACTGGAAGCTTTTGACGCACTGATAGAACGAGGACACACCGTGGTTATCATCGAACACAACATGGATGTAATCAAATGTGCCGACTATATCATCGACCTGGGACCGGAAGGAGGAGAACAGGGAGGAAACATTGTAGTATGCGGTACACCAGAAGAAGTGGCGGCATGCGGGGCTTCATATACGGGACAATTCTTGAAAGAGAAACTACTCAATGAAAAATAAGAACCAAAGAATGAGGCTGTACGACACATTCCTTTATTCTTCATTTTTCATTAACACCAACAAAGGGTTAGTGTAATATTTAATGCTATTTGAAAACATGAAAAACAAAATGAAACAATGGGTGTGCATGGCAACATTTATCGCCGCACTTCCCATAATGGGGCAAAAGTATCCTTATCAGGACCAGACATTAACAGCCGAACAACGGGCAACCGATCTTGTCACCCGGCTGACACTGGAAGAGAAAGTCGCTTTGATGCAAAATGCCTCACCCGCCATTCCGCGCTTGGGCATTAAGGCTTATGACTGGTGGAATGAAGCTTTACATGGAGTGGGACGGGCAGGCACAGCCACCGTTTTTCCTCAAGCCATCGGCATGGCAGCTTCATTTGACGACAATCTGTTATACCAAGTCTTTACTGCCATATCGGATGAAGCGCGGGCCAAATATGTAAAAGCACGAGAACAGGGAGAGCTGAAACGTTACCAAGGATTGACTTTTTGGACTCCAAACGTCAACATATTCAGAGACCCACGCTGGGGACGCGGACAAGAAACTTATGGAGAAGACCCTTATCTTACTTCACAAATGGGAATGGCTGTAGTGAGAGGCTTACAGGGTCCTGAAAACGCAAAATATAACAAGCTGCACGCCTGTGCCAAACACTTTGCCGTACATTCCGGACCAGAATGGAACCGGCATGAATTCAATGCAGAAAACATATCCCCGCGCGACTTATGGGAAACCTATCTGCCCGCTTTCAAAGATTTGGTACAAAAAGCCCATGTCAAAGAGGTGATGTGTGCCTATAACCGGTTGGAAGGCGAACCCTGCTGCGGAAACAACCGTCTGCTAACCCAAATTCTACGGAATGAATGGGGATACCAGGGAATCATTGTATCCGACTGTGGAGCCATCAGCGACTTTTGGCGCAAAGGCGACCATGAAACACATCCCGATAAAGCACATGCCAGTGCTGGAGCCGTATTAAGTGGCACAGACCTGGAATGTGGGAACAATTATGCCTCTTTACCTGATGCCGTCCGTTCCGGCCTCATCAGTGAAGAACAGATAAATACTTCTGTAAAACGCTTGCTGAAAGCCCGTTTCGAATTGGGAGAAATGGACCAGAATGTATGTTGGGACAGTATTCCTTATTCGGTTGTCGACAGTGAAAAGCACAAAGCATTGGCCTTACAAATGGCACGTGAAAGCCTTGTATTGCTCCAAAACCGGAATAATGTCTTACCTTTAAAAAAAGACTTGAAAATTGCCCTTATCGGTCCCAATGCAGCAGATTCAGTCATGCACTGGGGCAATTACAACGGTTACCCTTCCCATACAGAGACCTTATATGAAGCAATGAAGAAACGTCTTCCCGCTGAACAACTGATTTACGATACCGGCTGCGACCGTACAACTTCTGTTACACTGGAAAGCGTATTCAGCCAATGCTCCCTACAAGGAAAACAAGGATTCAAATCTACTTATTGGAACAACATCCGACAGGAAGGAACTCCTGCGGCAATAGTACAAACCACTACTCCGTTCCATTTTACGACTTTAGGTGCAACTGTATTTGCACCGGGAGTAAACATTACCGATTTTTCGGCACGCTATGAATCCGTATTCACAGCAGACAAGACAGAAAATATAGGTTTTCATTTCCAGACACAAGGCATCATACGCTTGTCGGTCAACGGCAAAGAAGTAGCCTCAGGCAAATATCTTCAAAATAATGCCAATCTTTATACCCTAAAAGCTGAAGCAGGAAAATCATACGATATCCGAATTGATTTCATCTTCAACAGCAAAGACCGTGCGGCTCAGCTGGATTTCGATATGGGACGAAATATCCCTGTAAACCTGCAGGCATCAGTAGAAAAAGTGAAAAATGCCGATGTAATTGTCTTTGCCGGTGGTATCTCTCCCACTTTGGAAGGAGAAGAAATGCCGGTCAATGTAGAAGGTTTCAAAGGTGGAGACCGTACCACCATCGAACTGCCTGCCATCCAAAGACAAATGATCCGGGAATTGAAAAAGCTTGGCAAACCTATTGTTTTCATCAATTTTTCAGGCTCTGCAATGGGACTTGCTCCTGAAAGTGAAATCTGTGACGGTATCCTTCAGGCTTGGTATCCAGGACAAGCCGGAGGAACAGCCATCGCCGATGTCCTGCTAGGCGAATATAACCCTTCGGGCAAATTACCGATAACGTTCTATACCCGTACAGAGCAACTGCCCGACTTCGAAGATTATTCGATGAAAGGACGTACCTACCGTTATATGACCGAAGCTCCGTTGTTTTGTTTCGGACATGGACTTAGCTATACTCAGTTCGTTTATGGGAAAGCACGGATAAGCAGTCCGACATTCAGCAAAGGCAATACTTTGACACTGACTGTCCCTGTCACCAACAATGGGAATAAAGACGGAGAAGAAGTGGTACAAATATACCTGCGCCGTCCGGGAGACACCGATGCTCCTTCGCATACCCTACGCGCATTTCAACGTGTATATATTCCGAAAGGTGAAACCAAAGAAGTTGTCTTGACGCTTTCAGATGACAATTTCTTATGGTTCGATACTCAAACCAATGCGATGAATCTGATAGAAGGAAATTACGAACTTCTATATGGAGGAACATCGGACATCGACTCTCTGCACAAGATTCAGGTTAAAGTTTTATAACAACTCAAATGAACAGATGACAGCCAGCGGAGGAAAGTAATTTCCAATGCACACAATCCACTGGCTATCATTCATTATGACTATCATTTATACTTATGCTAAAAAAGATTCTATATACCGGTTTGTTTTACTGTTTTGTTGTAGCGGAAGCTTTTGCGCAAATTTCCGTTCTCTATTCAACTGATAATCAAATATCGAGTAGCCTTATCAACGACATCTATCAAGACAGAAGCGGGTTTATTTGGATATCAACAGAATATGGACTCAACCGTTTTGACGGAAACAAATTCAATACCTACAGACATCAGGACAATGATACTACCTCGCTAAATAATGACTACGTGCATCTGACTTTCGAAGACAGCAAAGGAAATATCTGGGTAGGCACTATGGGAGGACTGGTAAAATACAACCGGAACACCGATTCTTTCACAAGCATACCGCTATATAAAGAAGAACGACAGATTTATACAGATGTAACCCACATCATCGAAGACCGAGAAGGCACTTTATGGGCATCGACTTCAGGAGAAGGTTTATTCCGTATTCATCCCGAAAAAGAACAGGGAGAATGCATCATGGCCATCAACCAATTAGGATTCCGGCATCTGAGCACAATACTGGATGACGGGAAAGGCAACTTATGGATTGGCGCAGAAAATGATGGACTTATCTGTTACAATATAATCAAAGAAACCATAAAGACATTCAAGACTCCTCTTATCAGCGAAAATAATATATCCAGCCTGGCTAAAGACCCGTACGGAAATATTTATATCGGCACTCTGACCGGCGGACTGAATATTTATAACAACTCGACCCGGAAATTCAGACAAATTCCCTATCAAGACAGATACAACCTGCCCGTAAAAGCTCTGACTTATGCCAACGGACAACTTTATATCGGTACTGATGGAGAAGGACTGAAAGTATATACGACGGAAAAACATGAAATAACAGACAAAGAATTAGAGGATACACAGTTCAATCTGAAAAACAAAAAGATACATACCATCCTTTTTGACCGTAACAATGACCTATGGTTAGGATTATTCCAGCAGGGAGTAGCTTTCATCCCGATGAGACATAATCCATTCCAATACCATGGATTCAAATCCATGCACGGAAGTCCTTTCGGCAAACAATGCGTCATGTCGATATTCCAAGACAATAAAAAGAATTTGCTTGTCGGGACCGACAACGACGGACTATACATCCTGGACAACCATTTTCATACGCTCCAACACCTGACACCGGACAAAGGACCGCATAGCGTAGCAAATACCATACTGAGCATATTCCAAGACTCGGACAATACGATATGGTTAGGCTCCTATACAAAAGGCGTTGCCCAACTAAATCCAAGCATGAATTCATGCACTTTCATACCCGAACTATATAACGAGCGGGTATTTGCCATTACCGAAGACCACGACCGGCACCTGTACTTCAGTTCATACGGCAACGGACTGTTTGTCTATCATAAAGAAACAAAACAGTTCACACAGTACAAGTCAACAGAAAAGAGTACATCTGCACATAGTTATGACGAATTGCCAAACAATTGGATTAACAGCCTCTATTGCGACAGTGAAGGACTGGTTTGGATTGGACACTTCAAAGGAGTGACTTGTTTCAACCCTAAAACTAAAAGTTTCATAAACTTCACACAAAAGAACTATATCCTGCAAGGATGTATCGGATATACCCTTACAGAAGACCATATGGGAAACATTTGGGCAGGTACCTCAAAGGGACTGTACAAATTCGATAAAAAAAACAAAAAACTGAAACGTTATTCCCAACAAGAAGGACTCAGCAACAACATCATATGCGGCATTTGCGAAGATAAACTGGGAAATATATGGGTAAGTACATTCAACGGCATCAACCGGCTTGACCAAAAAACGCAAACTTTTACAGTCTATCACTCTGGAGACGGACTGCAAGGCAACGAATTTACACGAGGCTCTTATTTCCACTCATCCGATGGTACCATCCATTTTGGCGGTATCAACGGAATCACCAGTTTCGTACCTGAACAAATCATCAACGAGCGTACTGTTCCACCCGTAGTCATCACAGATTTCAAGGTGTCCGGACAGTCTGTCAACACCAACACCTTATCGGGAGGACACCCCATCATCAATACTGCTGTAACGGATGCCAACCGTTTCAAGTTGAACTATACCGACAATACGTTCAGCATTTCGTTCTCTACCTTACAATTTGCACAGGCGGGACAGGTTATTTACAAATACCGCATCCATGAGCTGGATAAAGAATGGCAAACGACTGCACCCGGAACCAACTTTGTCACCTACAACAACTTGGCTTCCGGGAAATATACCTTCGAAGTCTATGCCATCGACCATGGATACCATTCGAACATAAAGACAATAAGTATTCTCATCACACCTCCCTGGTTCCAGTCATGGTGGGCATACTTGTTATATAGTGCATTGATTGTACTTATTGTGCTTGCCTTTATCGGCTATGCCCGCACACAGCTCAAACAACGGAAAGAAATGGTAGAACGCAAACATACAGAAGAAATCAATGAAGCCAAACTACAGTTCTTTATCAATATCTCACACGAAATACGCACACCGCTTACACTCATCATCAATCCGATGGAAAAGTTAATAGCCAACTGTGACAATCCGGAGTTAAATAAAACCTATTTAATGATCTATCGTAACTCGATACGCATCTTGCGGCTGATAAACCAACTGATGGACATACGCAAAATAGATAAAGGACAAATGAGTCTGAAATTCCGCGAAACAGACCTCGTCGGCTTCATCAATGATGTCGTCAACACATTCGGCTATCTGGCACAAAACAAACACATCACATTTACCTTTCATCATAACGATGAACGGCTTAAAGCATGGATAGATCTGAACAACTTCGACAAAGTACTGATGAATCTACTTTCAAATGCCTTCAAATATACTCCCGAAGGAGGAAGTGTAGACATTACCCTCACCGTAGGAGAAGATGCAGCTGCACCTGCTCCTCTAAAAAAATACATTGAGATAACAGTTTCTGATACAGGCATAGGATTGGATGATGCACAAATAGAACGTATCTTCGAACGGTTCTATCAGATAAACAATGACATTACCCGCAATCAGGCAGGTACTGGCGTAGGACTTCATCTGACCCGTTCGCTCGTAGAACTTCACCATGGAACTATCACTGCCTGCAATCGCACTGATTGCCAGGGCAGCAAGTTCATCGTACGCATTCCTCAAGGCAGTAATCATTTGAAGATGGAAGAACTGGATATCTCGCACAACAATCTTAATCTGAAAACCTTCAAACAGAACAAAGAAAAACAATATATCGGAAAGAATGACTCTGAAACATCTGAACCAGAAGCAGGAACAAAGAAAGCGAAAACGAAATACAATCTTCACGTTCTAATAGTTGATGATGAAAAAGAAATACGCGAATATCTATGCAACGAACTGTCTGACGAATACAAAGTAGATACGTGCAGCAACGGATCCGAAGCATACGATTTCTTGCTAAACCATCCGGTAGACCTGCTCATCAGCGATGTAATGATGCCCGAAATGGATGGTATCACATTGTGCAAAAAGGTACGGTCGAATACGAATATCAACCACATCCCTATCATTCTGCTTACAGCCAAAGGAAGGAATGAAGAACAAGCGGAAGGCATCGAAACCGGAGCTGACAGCTACATCGTCAAACCTTTCAGCATCGAAGTGTTGCGGAGCACCATTACCAATCTGATAGAAACACGACGTTTACTGAAAAACAAATTCAGCGGAGCTCAAGAACAAAATGACAAGATGCAGGAAGTAAAAGTTCCATCATCCGATGAAATGCTGATGAGCCGCATTATGAAAATCATTAACGACAACTTAGCAGAGCCATCACTCAGCGTAGAAATGCTTGCCAACAGCATTGGTTTAAGCCGTGTCCATCTGTATCGGAAACTGAAAGAACTTACCAATCTTTCTACACGCGATTTCATTCGCAACATCCGTATGCAGCAGGCAGCCAAATTGCTGAAAGAGAAGAAACTGTCTATCTCGGATGTTGCCTATGCTGTAGGTTATAGCAACTTGTCTCATTTCTCGAATACTTTTAAAGATTTGTTTGGACAAACACCTAAAGAGTACATGCAGGCATTCCGTGATTTACCAGCAGAAGAGGAAGAAGAAAATGTAGACAACGAACTTTCAGAACCAGACGAAACCCAATCCGAACAGCCACAAAATGAACCGGATGAAAATGAAAATGATAAAAATAATGAAACATCATCTCAAAGCCAGACAGCCACACCAGAAGAAAGTGCATGACGCGATAACTAAGTCGGATACTCTATGAAAAGAATTGATACTGTTTTTTCATAGTTTCCATGCAAGCAAAGCAAAATTTGTGTTATCTTTGTCCACATAGAAAAAAGTTAATCGTATGACGAAGAAAATATTGTTGCTGGGTTCCGGCGAATTAGGAAAAGAGTTTGTGATTGCTGCCCAACGTTTGGGACAGTACATCATTGCGTGTGATTCGTATGCAGGAGCTCCTGCCATGCAGGTGGCAGATGCTTGTGAAGTATTCAATATGCTGGATGGCGATGCGCTCGACCGTGTAGTTGAAAAATATCATCCGGACATTATTGTGCCTGAAATTGAAGCCATCCGTACCGAACGGTTGTACCATTTGGAGAAAGAAGGCATTCAGGTGGTGCCCAGTGCGCGTGCCGTAAACTTTACGATGAACCGCAAGGCGATACGCGACCTTGCCGCAAAAGAATTAGGATTAAAGACCGCGAAATATTTCTATGCCAAATCATTCGACGAATTGAAGGAAGCGGCAGAAAAAATCGGTTTCCCCTGTGTCATCAAACCCTTGATGTCCTCATCGGGCAAAGGCCAGTCGGTAGCGAAAGGTCCGGAAGACCTGGAACACGCATGGCATTACGGTTGCGAAGGAAGCCGGGGCGATATCAAGGAACTGATTATCGAAGAGTTCATCCAGTTTGACAGTGAAATCACCTTGCTTACGGTGACGCAGAAGAACGGCCCTACCCTGTTCTGCCCGCCTATCGGACATGTACAGAAAGGAGGGGACTACCGCGAGAGCTTCCAGCCTGCACACATCGCTCCCGAACATCTTGCCGAAGCGCAACGCATGGCAGCAAAAGTAACCGAAGCATTGACCGGCTATGGCATTTGGGGCGTAGAGTTCTTCTTGAGTCACGAAAACGGCGTGTACTTCTCCGAACTTTCTCCACGTCCGCACGATACGGGTATGGTAACTTTGGCAAATACCCAGAACCTGAACGAATTTGAATTGCATTTATACGCTGTGCTGGGATTACCTATCCCAGGCATTACACAAGAGCATATCGGTGCCAGTGCCGTGATTCTTTCGCCCATAGCCAGCAAGGAAGCTCCGCGTTATCGGGGTGAAGAACTGGTCTGCTCACAACCCGATACGTACTTACGCATCTTCGGCAAACCGTTTACGAAGCTGAACCGCCGGATGGGCGTAGTGGTTTGCTACGACAAACCGGACGGCGACCTCGATGCCTTGCGCGACAAGTGCAAGTCGCTGGCTGCCAAGGTGGAAGTATATTGATATTGAATCCCCATCATACAAGACAATCTTTTATAGCAACAGAGGCCGGTGCTCGCGCATCAGCCTCTGTTTTCATTCTCAACAGAATGACAAGTAAAAACAAATGATGCTTTCTTTTTTAAGCATAGCTATGTATGCCGCCTAAGATGAAATTGACGCCAAAATAAGTAATCAATACGCTCAAAAACGCGACAACGGCAAACCAGTGAAAGAACATAGGCCGACGGAATGCGGGGAGCGACGAAGCATGCAAGGCTGCCGCATATATAAATAAGGTGATAAGCGCCCAAGTCTCTTTCGGATCCCAGCCCCAATAACGTCCCCATGAAACATTCGCCCATACGGCACCGATGAAAATGCCGAGCGCCAGGCAGAACACCGCCGGATAAAGAATAAGCCGGCTCATGACTTGCAGCCGGACAACGGCATCCTGATAATCCTTATGAGTATAGCGCAACACAATTGCCATAATGCCGTTCAGCATGATAAATGCGGTAAGCGAATAGGCAATCATAATGGTCACCACATGAAGGCTAAGCAAGGGCGATGCCAATACCGGCATCAGTTGGGTAATAGGCGGATTTGCCTCGCCCAGCATCGCCACCAGCAATGCCAGCCCGCACAGCATATAGCCGAAAGCAATGACGGCTTCGGACTTGCGGTAGAAAATAAAAGTGAGCAAGGTGGCGCACAATGCCAGAAACTGCATCGTCTCGTAGCCGTTCGACAGCGGGAGGTGTCCGCTGACGAATCCCCTCAGGCCGATAAGCGACAAGAGATAAACCGCAATGATACCCAATGCGACAAGCAAAAAGACATTCACACGGGTCTTGCCGCATACCGGACGGTTCATCCGCCGGCAATAGAAAATAAAGGAAAGAATGCCGACGGTAAGGCAAGCCATCGCCAAAGACCGGGTATAGTCCAAACAGTTGTATAGCCTTTCCGCCCGGAAACAGGCATCGGAAGGAAGCACTTCACCCGCAGTCTTTTGTTGGTATTTCCGTATCTTCCCCGTAAGTTCGAGTATGGCAGCATCGTTTTTCTTCATCACCTGTTCACTCAGCAATCCCAGACTCTTGCGGACGAACAGCCATTGCTCGTCGGGCAAGTCTTGAGGCAAGTCGTCTACGGGAGCGAACCAGCCTGTCCGGTTATGCTCCGTCCGGCACGGATAGATTTTCAGGATGCTGCCCGTAGCGGTCATGCTAATCAGGTTGAACTTCTCGTTCGCCTCGTTCCATTCACGTTTGTATTGGGAACTGCCCGTTCCATTCTCTTTCAGCTTATACCCTTCCGTTCCGAAAAAATCGTTCAGGCAAGCATAATCCCCTCCGATACCCAGCCGGCGTTGCACTTCCTTGCTTTTAATGCGGATGACAGGCTCGGCTTTCCAGTCATCGTAATAAAAGAACCAGCCCGTAAACACCTGTTCGGCAGTCAGTCCTTTGTAGGTCGTTTTGCCGTAAAGCTTTACGGTAAAGTCTTTCGCCAAGGTCTGCAAGGGACAGATGCGGTCGTGGTAATAGATGTAGAGGTTGCCTACCGCGGATGCTGCCTCACGGGATAAGTGCTTGGGTTGTCCCGAAGCCATGCCAGCGACGGATGAAAGCAGCGCGACACCTAACAGAACGGTTTTATTACGCAACGCGGGATGACGGAGAAGCTGGCGGAACATGCTGTCTTTCTGAAAAAAGAAGCCCAAGACAGAGAGCAGCAATAAAGCATATCCGGTATAGGTAATGCCGATGCCCCACGGGTCGTAAGACACCGCAAGGGTAGTTCCTTGCCCGTCCTTGTCGTATGCCGACTGGTAGAAACGGTAATGGCGATAGGTGAATATCCGGTTCATCGACACTTCTCCCTCTGCCTGCATTCCGTTATCCTCAATTCGGATGCGGCTGGTAAAGTCCATGGGCGCAAAGCTTCCTTTGTAATAGTCGATGCGGAAATCGTGCAGCCGCACATCGAAAGGAAGCGGCTCTTCCTCCGTTCCCGAAGTGACGAAAGCCGAAACAGGCGTATCGTTCATCCGCAAATGGATGCTTCCTTGCTTTCCGCAAAGGCGCGTAGTGAGCGCTCCTGCCAGGATAATCAGAAACGCTATGTGCAGCAGGAACGTAAAAAAATCCCGTTGCAGTTTCCGGCTTATCAGGTAAACCAAAGCGCATACCGCCAGGATTCCCCACAGTATGGTAAAGAACGGAGAGCCATAGATAGCCGTCCAAGCCGTACCGGTTCCTTGCAGTTTTTCTACAACGGTGGCGGCCATCATCAGCAAGACGAGCAGTCCTGCGCTCCCGAAAGCAATGCGTTTTATCAGTTTCATTTGTTTTTTATTAGGTGACTAGTTGACTAGGTACTAGTTGACTAGGTACCATGTTTTAAATAGTCTTTAAAACGAGGTGTTTAATACCTAGTCACCTAGTCCCTAGTACCTAGTCTACTGATTTAAATAGAATCGATGAATTTCACGATGGCGTCACGGTCTTCTTTCGAGAGCTGGCGGAACTGTTCCACAGTCTCGTAAGCGTCGCTCTCGGTGCTGGTGCCGTGCCACATGATGGCTTCCAGCGTGGTGCGTGCGCGGCAATCGTGCAAGCGGTCGGCATATTCGGCTCCGGTGCAACGCTGGTGCAGGCCGCGTCCCCAAAGCGGAGTGGTGCGGCACCAGCCCGTGCGGATATCGTTCTGCATGTGCAGCTTGTGCTGTACCATATCCGTATAAGGCCATATCTTCTGGTTCGGATAGCGGGGCAACTGGTCTGCCTTGTCTCCTACGAAGAAACGTGCCGGGTCGCGTATCTCGTCATCGCCCGTAGTCCAGCTGGGCTTGTGGCAATACGTACAACCGATTTGTTCGAAGAGTTCCTTGCCTTTCAATACTTCTTCATCGTCTACGTTGCGTGCGGCGGGCACGGCAAGTCCGCGGTGCCATACCATGAGGTCGATGTAGTCTTGGTCAGACACTTCCACGTCCAGTTCCTTCGATGTCAGGTAGTTGTAGATGTTCTGCTGCTCGTCGTACGTGCCGTCCTCGTTCTGGATGTGCCAGTCGGGATGGTTCTTGTCGGGGTCTGCCTGCTCGATGTAGTCACGGAAGCCTGCCTGCACTTCGGGGTCTTCCGAAGAATACTGGGCATACGTACCTGCCGCATCCAGGTAATGGAAGCGACGGTCGCTACGTGTAGCGTTGGTGATGTTCCAGAAAGCGTTGGCTCCGGCTGCATCCTGCAACGGGCCGCGGCTCAGAGCATACGTATACCGATAAGGATACTTCGTCCCGTCACCTCCCTGTGCCGTATTGGCATATTGCCCCGTCCAGTCTCCGTTGGCAAAGATGTTGGGGTTCAGCCCATTCTTCAGATAACCGTCTTTTTCTTCCTGCACGTATTGCGCTTTCAGGTCTTCATCCGAAATGGCATCCAGCAAGCCCGTACCGTAAATGCCGATGGTGGATTCGAGGCGGACTTCGTATGTGCCCACATCATACCCCTTGTTGGCTACATAAATGGCACTCTTGGGAATCGTTATTTCCGGATAGCGCAACGAATAGGTCTCACCGTCGGGGAACTTGTTCCCGTTCTGGTCGGTATATTCATGCCAGGTCAGCATAATCTGGCTTTCGTCCAGCGGAGCCTTGAAAGGGGCTACGGCATGGGTCTGCGGCATACCTGCAAGCCAAGAAACGTAGGCATTGGTTGCAGGGTTGTATACAACTAATAAGTAACCGTTGCCTATTGTGTTTGTATTAAAAGAACCGGCAGGTTGGCTTTGTCCGTGTCCGTATCCCGGATGGCAATGCTGGCAAGAGGTGCGGATATAGACAGGTCCCAAACCGTGACGCATACCAGAGAAATTAGATGTATAAGGTTTCTCGAAGAATTGTTCTCCTCGGTTAAAAGAGGCGGTCATGTCGGCATCGCCGTCTACTACAGGAGTCGGGTCTTCGAAAGCGGTAGAAGAAGAATTGAATGTTGTACCCAGTTCTCCACCTGTATAATACCAATCAGGAAGTTCTGACGGTTCTGGATTCGGTGACGGATTGTCTGTTTTCACTTCATCGTCACTACAAGCCGTTATCATGCCTATTGACAAGAATGCAGCTAAATAATAATGTTTTTTCATCATCCAAAAGTAATATAAAGTTAGTAGTATGTTATGTTCAAAAAGCATAGGCATTCTTCCGAAGATGGACACCTATGCCTTTGTGTTAGCACAAAGTGGATTAATGGTTTGCTTGTAGCAAAGCTTTCACTTCGTCGAAGATGTCATTCATTACGTTGCAGGCATCGATTGCGTCTTGGTTAACGGTATCATACTCAGATGCTCCGCACGTATATGCAAACGGTTCACCCATCAACGAAATTTTATCGTATGCATCTTGGATGGCTGCTTTCACACGGTTGTCCAGGTCGGCATCAAGTGTAGCGATATATGTGCTAAGCGTATTCGTTGGCACTTGGATGGTTCCGTCTACCGAAGGAGAACCCTGGTAGGCGTTGCGGATGCTTTGGATATTGCCCAGGAAGTCGCGGATGGAGTTCAGGCTATAAGGCGATTCAATATAGTTCGGGTCGTATTCCATACCTCCCGAAGGAAGTCCTTTACCTGTCGGGTTCCCGATTTTGATATTACCTACTTCGTTTGCGATGTTTTGGATTCCGGCGGTGATGATGTCGTACATCACATCAAGATAGTTTACGTATTCACTGCCTGCGTTGCCTGCATTTTTGATACGTTCACCGAAGTTGATGCCTTTGTCCAATTCGGTATCGGTCAGAATCTGTTGTTTTTCAGCCGTTACATTTTCGGTGCCTGCCCAGCATGCTTCCAATAAGATGCATTGATTACGCAAGTCCGCAGCTAAACCTACTAAATAGTTTAATTCTTCAGTGCTATAGTTCAGGTTATGTGCCACGCTTTTGGAATCAGCTGTAGCATTGCCGTTAGCGTTTGTATTTGTCAATTCGAATAAAAGATATTCGATGGCGTGGAATCCTTGTAATGCATATCCTAAATAGTTACCTACGTATACACCTTCATCATCCATTTGTGCCATCTGCGCTGGGTTGTTTAGCAGAGCGTCCATACCGGTCTTATCAAGCGGCCAAGAGTCAATGTGCGGGTCTATATAGTAGTCTCCGGCTGGGCCGAACAGCCAGGCTTCGCTTTTTTCCCAATAATCGCGTGCGGTTTTCCAAGCTTCGCCGGCTGCTTCTACATCTGCGGTAGATAAGGTTCCGTCCGCTTTTTTGGTACGAATATCAATACACAGGCTATGCAGTTGCATAGCGGCGTCTGCCATGCCTTTGTAAGTCGGTATTACAGTTTTGTCCGTATAGTCGGTTATTACATCTTTCAACGCTTGCTCCTGAACGGAAAGCCCTCCGGTTTCTTCCGGGTTTTCAGGATTATCGTCATCACTACAAGCGGTAACACTCATGCCTATCATGGCGGTAAATGCCATGTAGAGCGGGAATTTCAAATACTTTTTCATTGTCTTATTTTTAAATTAGTGTTTTGTTTGTATCTTGTTTTTGATTTTACAAATTGAAGAAACCGGAATATGCTACTCCCAATGAGACGGCAGGTTCATTATTAAATTTGCTTTTAAGGATACCCAATGAATATTCCCCCTTCAGTACAATGTCTTTCATCGGATAGTAGTTGACACCGAAAGCGATGCGTTGCCGTCCATATTCTTCATAATCAGTCACTGCATCTTCCGTTTTATACATTGAATCATAATATTCATAACGACCGAAAAGATAGAATTTGCGTCCTTTTTCTTGCTGTTTTTTGCCAAGCCAGCCAAATAAGTCGTAGCCCACTTCTACCCCTGTAGAAATTGCTGATGTAGCTACGGGTCTCTTTTTCGCAGGCGAGTCATTGGAGAAACTTTGGTTATAACGGGTTATCAAAGCAGCATCCGACAAGTGTCCATAATCAAAATTTCCACGTGCCACCCAGTTATGGTCGTTGTAATGAAAATCAAATGAACCGATTAATACTGTTCCCTTTACATTGTCGTATATGGCATTGGTCGCTTTCTTCAGCGTATTGCTGAATGTGTTTCCGGCATATCCGCTTACAGAAAGTCGAAGGCCTTTTACCGAATAATTATCTACACGGACAGCACCAGCCATAGCATTGGCTATCTTGAATTCGTAAGGACTTCCGGCACCGCCTTTTATCCATTCCTTATCATTAAAACGGTCAGAGTCAAGTCCAGGAAGCAACATAGCTTCATACCGCCAATCTCCTGCACGTCCCCAAATGCTTAATCCGGTTTCATGCCACGTACAAGGCATAATGGTATTTTCACCTTCCGGACGATATACACCAAAGAATTCGGTAGGAAGGTGATGGGCATTCGTAGCACCTACCGGGATGACCATGTGCCCTAATTTAATGTTGAACTCCGGACAGAAAGATTTCTGGATCCAAAATTGCTCGAGGGCAACTTCACCTCCACGTTCCACTTCGGTTTCGTATTCACCTCCTTCATGTTCTTCTATCTCAACGGCACTTTCTGTACCTCCGTGTTCAAATTCGATTTCCATCCCCATTGACCAGCCTTTGCCAAAATCATATCCTAACATCAGGACAACATGTGGCAGGTCAAAACGTCCGTGTTTATCGTCTTTATAATCCTGCGGACTGTCATAGCGCAAATAATTGTCGCTATAAAAGTTCCGGCTATACACCGCCTCACCATAACCGCCGATGGTGAAACGTGATTTCTTCTTTTCTGTCTTGACCGTTTCCGATGCGCTCTCTGCGGTCATGTCCGCATTGCCTTTACTTGCCTGCTCTGCTTCACCTGTAGCGAAAGCGTGCGGGGCAAGCATCGCCAGACAGAGTGAGAATAGGAGTTTCGTTGTTTTCATTTCTCTTTATCTTTTGTTGATTTTTAACTACCGCAAAGGTATGGAGCTTGCTTTATAGCGGCAATACCTACTTTTAGGTAAAAAAAGATGTTAAATACCTACTTATGGGGATAGCAATGCGTATTTTTGCAGGAAATATGACAACAAAGCAAAAGATATGGAAGAATACAGACTCGAAGGCTTGACCATCAAAGAGCATCTGCTCCGGTTGGCAGAGCAGGGGAACAAAAAGTTTACCGAAAGCCTGAATCCGGGCGTGGAACATGTGTTGGGTATCCGTGTGCCCCACTTGCGGAAACTGGCGGCACGCATCGCCAAAAGCGATTGGGAAACGTATCTCGACACCGCCGACACCTATTATATGGAAGAGCGGATGTTGCATGGAATGGTATTGGGCTGCATCCGTCCCGATGCCGACATCGAGGTGTACCTGCACCGAGTGACCCGTTTTGTATGGAACATCAACAGCTGGTCGGTGTGCGACACATTCAAGTTCGGAGGAGGAAAGCGGTTCGTCGAAACGAACAAAGAACGGCTGTGGGAGTACCTGAAGACTTGGATGCAAGCCGAGGGCGAGTATGAAATCCGTTTCGGAGTGGTGATGGCGATGCAGCTCTTCATCGACAAGGAGCACATCGGTGAACTTCTCTCCTTATATAATATGATTCACCACGAAGGCTATTACGTACGGATGGGAGTGGCATGGGCACTCTCTGTCTGCTTCGTGAAATTTCCCCAACAGACGATGGCATACCTGCAACAAAATTCGTTGGACAACTTCACTTACAACAAGGCATTACAGAAAATCGTAGAGTCATACCGGGTAGATGCCGCCACAAAAGACGTGATACGGGGAATGAAGAGGTAATTCGGATACAGTAGGCTGCGTTGCCGGATGCGGCAAACTGCATAATTAAAGCCATTGGATTGCGTAAAAAGTCCCGTGCAGTCAGGATTGCTGTCCCGATAGGTCAGGACTCCAGTCCTAATAAGCTTAGGACTGCAGTCCTAGCAATATGGGATTGAGGGAGGACTGGGATGTCCCGGACTGGGCAGCCGTTTGACTTTGCAAAAACAGTAATATGTATCCATCTATTCGTGGTGGTACGGACTGTTGTTCAGGATGCTCATCGCACGATATAATTGCTCGACAAAGATGAGACGTATCATCTGGTGCGAAAAAGTCATTTTCGAAAGTGAAAGTTTTTCTTGCGCCGCCTGATAGACGGCAGGCGAGAACCCGTACGGACCTCCGATAATGAACACCAACCGCTTGACGGAATGCATCTTGCGTTCTATCCAAGCGGCAAATTCTGTCGAGCGGAACTCCTTGCCGTGTTCATCAAGCAAGACCGGCACGTCTCCTGGCTGGAGTGCTTTCAGTATCAGTTCGCCCTCCTTTTCTTTTTGCAGATCGGTACTAAGGCTCTTGGTATTCTTCAGTTCCGGAATCACTTCAATGTCGAACGGAATATAATGCTTTATCCGCTGCACATAATCACCTATGGCGGAAATGTAATGTTTCTCTACTGTCTTTCCTACAACCAATAGTACAAATTTCATAATCTTTAATCGGGTTTTAAACATTTTCTTTTTGCAAAGGTATGAATAAATCCGTACCTTTGCCCCGATTTGATAGTACAATTAAAAAACAGAACGAATATGGACGAGAAAATTGTAAAAGACTTGATTGACCGGCTTATCGACTTGTCGTTTGCCGAAGATATAGGTGATGGCGACCACACTACATTATCGTGCATTCCAGCCGATGCTATGGGAAAATCGAAGCTGCTGATAAAAGAAGAAGGCATACTGGCAGGCATTGAAGTGGCAAAGGAAGTATTCCGCCGTTTCGACCCGACATTGAAAGTGGAAGTGTTCATTCAGGACGGCACTCCTGTGAAATCGGGAGATGTACCCATGATAGTATCGGGAAAAGTGCAGTCGCTTCTGCAAACCGAACGTCTGATGCTGAATATCATGCAACGCATGAGCGGCATCGCTACAATGACCCATAAATACGTAGAGCGTCTGGAAGGCACAAAAACCCGCGTACTGGATACGCGTAAAACTACTCCGGGCATGCGCATTCTGGAAAAGATGGCAGTAAAAATCGGTGGCGGAGTGAATCACCGCATCGGTCTCTTCGATATGATTCTGCTGAAAGACAACCATGTAGATTTCGCCGGAGGAATCGACAAGGCCATTTTGCGTGCAAAAGAATATTGCAAGGAGAAAGGAAAGGATTTGAAGATAGAAATCGAGGTACGGAACTTCGACGAACTGCAACAAGTGCTCGACTTGGGTGGTGTAGACCGCATTATGCTGGATAACTTTACGCCTGCCGACACACGCAAAGCTGTAGAAATGGTAGGAGGACGCTACGAAATCGAATCATCAGGAGGCATCACCTTTGATACTCTTCGTGATTATGCCGAATGTGGTGTCGACTTCATTTCGGTAGGTGCGTTGACCCATTCGGTAAAAGGATTGGATATGAGCTTCAAAGCTTGTTGATTTTCCTTTTCATCACAGAGTCACAGAGTCGTTTTGCTGTACACTGTGACTTCTGCCATACTAGAATAATGAAAGGATGAACAAAATGAAAAAGAACAATTTCATAAAAGGAATGTTGGTGTTTGCCTTATGCTTTGTATTTTGCAGCACAGGCAAGGCACAAGACTGGAAATCGATTCTTTCCGGAGTAGCCAATGCGATAACGGAAGGAAAAGGAAGCGACCTTGCTTCGTGGTCGATAGAAGGCACGTGGAATTATACGGGACCCGATTGCAAGTTTACCAGTGACAATCTGTTGGCAAAAGCGGGAGGCGAAGTAGCGTCAAAGAAAGTAGAAGAGAAGATGACTGGCATTCTGGAAAAGCTGGGCTTTACAGAAGGATGTTCATACACCTTCAATTCCGGTGGTACCTACACCTCGACAGTAAAAGGGCGTACCACATCTGGAACCTATACGTATGACAGTGAAACGAAAGAATTGCAACTGAAGACAAAACTGGGACTGAAATTCAACGCCATCGTTTCGCAGAATGTACTGGCTCCCAAGAAGATGAGCCTGCTTTTTAAGGCAGACAAAGTCATGTCGCTGATGCAGACAATAGGCAGTGCCTTAAGCAGCAATTCCTCCAATTCGGTGGTAAGCACCGCCAATTCCTTGCTGGACGAATACGACGGCCTGCAGCTAGGCTTCGCACTGGAAAAACAATGACAAGACAGACTTGTAAACCAATGCAGAAGCCGATTGGATACATACAAACAGCGTAAATTCCGCGACACAAACAGTGTCGATGAAATCAGCCCAAAAAGGTCGTATCATTACTCAAAGCAGTGATTGATATGACCTTTTTAAGTATTAAGAAACTGCTTACACGTTCCAATAACATTATCAACGGAATCTTTCATGCCGGAAAGAATTATCTGATATCGAAAAGACAGAATACTTTAAACTAATATACTAAAACCAAACACAGAAGAATATGAAGAAAAACATCGCAACCAAAATACTCCTGGGACTGTCTGTACTAGCATGCAGCACCAGCACCTATGCACAAACCGTCGAACGCGAACGTCCTGCCGAATGGCAACAACTGGTTCCCGGAGCCCGGTTTATGGACCGCTTCCTTGCCATGCCTGAAGGAACCCAAGGAAAACAGACATGGGGAACAGACAGCGTGCAGAACCGATATACAGACAACGGCATCGAACTGCCAGACATCTCTTTTTGGGGAGGCAATATCCTCCAGACTCCCGACAAACGGTATCATCTATATGTATGCGGATGGCCGGAAAACTCACCCAAAGGACACATGTTCTGGTCTAATTCGACCGTCTTTCACGCCACCTCCGATAAACTGACCGGTCCCTATCACATCCAGAACTCCATCGGGAAAGGGCATAACCCTGAAGCCTTCCGACTGGACGACGGACGTATCGTAGTCTATGTTATCGACGGATACTACATCGCAACAAATGAAGATAGCCCGATATGGTATTACCAGAAATTTGATTTCGACCCACGCGACCGACCAATCATCGAAGGATTGTCCAACCTCACCTTTGCCCGCCGGCAAGACGGCTCACGCCTGATGGTATGCCGTGGTGGAGGTGTATGGATTAGCCGCGACGGCATCTCCCCTTACCGGCAACTGACAGGCAAACGGGTCTATCCTGCTGTAGAAGGCAAATTCGAAGACCCAGTGGTATGGAAAGACAGCCTACAGTATCACCTGATTGTCAACGATTGGCTAGGACGCATAGCCTATTACCAACGTTCGAAAGACGGCATACACTGGGTAACGGAACAAGGCGAAGCCTACATGCCCGGCGTATCTTTCCATCGTGATGGAGAAATAGAGCATTGGTTCAAATACGAACGACCGAAAGTTTTCCAAGACCACAACGGACGAGCCATACAAATGAATTTTGCAGTCATCGATACCATTAAATGGAATGATCTTCCAGGTGACCGGCATTCATCGAAAAACATCTGTATCCCACTCAACAAAGGAATACTGCTTTCGGTACTCAACACCCGACCCATTGATGACTCTACCCGACGTATTGAAGTACGGATACAGGCCGAACCGGGATTCAATCCTCAAACAGACATAGACATTCAATCCCTCCGCTTCGGTGCATACACAGAAGTCAATTACGGACGAGGTTGCCTGCCAGTAAAGACACGCAAAGACGGAAAAGACCTGATAGTGACCTTTGACGGAAAAGGAAGCGGTATCACTCCCGATGAATTTGCGCCCAAACTTATTGGACACACAACAAAAGGTGAGTTACTGTTCGGCTATGCCTACCTGCCCTATGTCAACTATACTCCTGCCCTTCTCTCGGCACGCCGCCCACAATACGACTCCTCGCAAGGAACCCTGAAAGTAAAAGTGGAAAACTTCGGACTTTCTACCTCACAACCAGCTGAAGTTGAAGTGCGCCTGAACGATAAAACCATAGCACAAGGTACTGTAGAAAGCCTGGAACCTTACGGAGTATCCGAACTTATACTGCCCCCCTCATTCCACCCAGACGGTGACAACCTGCCATACGAAGTAATCATCCGTTCGGGTGGAGTAGAAATGGAGCGTCATACTTTTCTACAATAGGAAACTGTATACAGACTGGCACAAAGTTCAAACCCAGTCGGTGACACTATGGATAACAAAGGGAAGCTGGAACACAAAGAATGAACCTACTGCTACCGCTATAATCCATAACAATATCAGAGTCACCTTGACTCCCGTAGCCATCGGACGCCAGACCTTGAAACTCTGCAAGATAACCTGCAACAAACCGACTACGGGAATGCCTATTACCAACAGTGCACAGACTGCGAGCCCGATAACAGGAGCAGGGCTCGTAGTCAGCATGCTCCAATCCACTTCTGGCAATGCATAATAAAGCAGGGCAGGCGTACTTGCCAATACTCCCGTGGCAGCCATCAACAATGCAAAGGCTACAGCCAGCCCGACAAGCAATGCCGGCACACAACAAATGGCAACCAATACCAGCACTACCTTGATGAGGAAACCTGCCACTTGTATCACAGCATCGCAAAAACGTGCCAGCAACGAACGAGACCCGGCAGAACGTATCTTATCGCCTTCCCGTTCGAACCCGTCGGTCACTGTCCGCCCGATATTCTCCATATTGATGGGTTCACCTCGCATCTGAAGTTTCTCGGTGGCGGTGCGTGCCTGGGGAATAATAATCCACATGATAATATATGCCAACATCAACGGGAAAAATCCTCCCACACTGAGCAGGATAAAGCCTAATATCAGCAACAAAATACGTAAAGGAGTAGAATCGATGCCGAAATAAGCAGCCAATCCCGAAAGTACACCGCCCAGAATACGGTCGTCCGGATTACGGAACAAGCGCCGTTGCACTCCTTGCAACGATTCATCGGTCTTTCTCTCGACCGTTTCTTCCTCATCCGGACTCAGGTCTTCAGGTTTTCCCATACGGGCGATAACCTCTTCCACTTGCACGACGGTAATGACTTGAATGCCTCCGGCAAGGTATTCATTAAACAACTCCGAAATGCGGATTTCCATATCACGTACAATCTCGTCGGCACTTTCTTCTTTCCGGAAATGATAGCGAAGATTATTCAAGTAATTGTCAAGCAAAATATAGGCGTCCTCGTCTATATGATAAACGGTTCCACCCAAATTAACAGTCAGTGTCTTTTTCATTGTCTTTACAGGTTATTAGTTTCGTTCTTAAATGATTTACCGTAGCCGCCAGTTCGTCCCATGCCGTTTCCAGCCCTTTCAAGAACTCTTCCCCTTCGGAAGTGAGGCGATAATATTTCCGTGGAGGTCCTTGCGTGGATTCCACCCATTCATACGACAACAAATTATCATTTTTCAGGCGTGTAAGCAACGGATACAAAGTACCCTCCACCACAATCAGTTTTGCTTCTTTCAGGTTCTGGATGATATCCGATGCATACAGAGGCTCCCGATGAAGCAGCAATAAGATGCAATACTCAAGCATCCCTTTGCGCATTTGAGATTTCACATTATCAACATTCATCTGTCATTCCTCCTTATTTCTTTGTATGGCACAAATATATGTATTATATAAATACCTTGTATTACATAGTACTTTTATTTTATCTATTTTAACAAAATAAAGTATGCAATCATACTTTTTGAAACAGAATTTATCCTGTCTTTATTCTTCTTTTTCAAGCAAAAACAATAACTTTGTAAGAAAAATCAAGAACAATGTTTACAATCAGAAAAGCTACACTTGAAGACATTCACTTAATCAACCAATTGGCAAAAGAGGTCTTCCCCGCCACTTACAAAGATATCCTGACTCCGGAACAAATCGACTATATGATGGACTGGATGTATTCGCCCGAAAATCTGAAAAAACAAATGACAGAAGAAGGGCACATCTACTATATTGCCTACGAAGAATGCGAGCCTGCAGGTTACGTATCCATCCAACCCGAAGGGGAAGACCTGTATCACTTACAGAAAATCTATGTGATTCCCTATTACCAAAAAAGTCATCTAGGCAAACTCCTGTACCAACAGGCCATCAAGGGTATCAAGGAACTGCATCCGGCTCCCTGCCGAATGGAATTGAACGTAAACCGGGAAAATCCGGCTCTTGGATTTTACCAACACATGGGAATGGAAAAAGTACGTGAAGAAGACACGCACATCGGCAACGGCTTTTATATGAACGACTATATTATGGGAATCAGTATCTGATTCGGATATCCAGACATACGGGCAGATGATCGCTGTATCCGCCTTGATACCTCATCCCCTTGTAAGTGCGAAAAGGAGTAATACCTCCATATCGTTCGTCTTCTTCAAGCAAAAAAGGAAAGTCAAGCACATGGGCTTCCGCAGTACCGGTATGAAGTGAGGCTGAAGGAAGAAGCATACTGCCATTAACGATGAACTGGTCGAGTACTCCCCATTCTCCACGGTAACGATAAGTTCCGGGTTCTTTTCCCGCCATTAAATTATAAAGAAGAAAAGATGAGACATCATTCTCCTCTTCTGGCGTTTGTGCCCCCAGCACTTGGGATATTGAACGGCTGGACGGTTCATCATTGAAATCGCCCATTATAATAAGGTAAGGGGATTGACGTACGGAGAGCAACGAATCGACCGTATGACGCAATACATCCGCAACAAACAAACGGTATGGTTCGCTTTGCCTTGTTCCGCCAGAACGGGAAGGAAAATGACAAACAAATACATCAAGGGTATCGCCTGAAATGACACGCCCGCTTACATGCAACAAGTCACGGGTAGGCTTTCGCCCGATACGGAAAGAAGGAATACGGATGCACTGCATACCAAGCAACCGGAACGTAGCAGGCTGATAAAGCAAAGCTACATCAATGCCACGTTCATCAGGCGAATCAGTCATCACATACCGATAAGCGGCATCACGCAAAGGCGAATACCTGGTCAGTCCATCCAGGCAATAGGCATTTTCCACCTCACACAGTCCTACCAAATCAGGAACCTGATTACTCGAAGCAGCCAACACCACCTTGGCTATCTTATTCATCTTTGCATGATAACGGTTCCAGTTCCATCCACGGACGGCATGTGGTAAGAATTCTTCGTCTTGTTTCAAGGAATCATCACGGCAATCGAAGAAATTCTCTACATTATAGTGCATCACCCGAAAAGATTCCTGTGCACTGACCCGCAAACAGAAAAAGCACACACCTAACACAGACAAACATAAAAAGCCACTGATTCTACTTACTTTCCTGCCGATACGGCATCCGGTAAACCTATATGAACTTACGTGTGCCTGTGCCATGGGTGTGCAATCATTTTTTATCAAGATTTCGCAGGAATATGTGCCAAAACATCCAGCAGATGACGCCAGAACTTATCTACTGTAGGAATCAGCATGCGCTCATCGGGCGAATGCACGCCACGCAAAGTAGGTCCGAACGATACCATATCCAACGAAGGATACTTCTCCAAAAACAATCCGCACTCTAATCCGGCATGAATGGCTTTTACTTTCGGTTCTGTTCCAAACAAGCGCTTGTAACTCTCTACGGCAATGTGCAATATTTCTGAAGAAGGATTGGGTTTCCAACCCGGATATCCGTCACCTGTTGAAACAGAAGCACCACCCAGCAAAAATGCTGCACTTACCATCATCGACATATCCTCACGCGAAGAAAGGATGGAACTGCGCTGACTGGTCACCACTGTCAGTTCCCCTTTTCCTTGTTTCACCGAAGCCAGGTTAGACGAAGTCTCTACCAATCCTGCAATGTCCTGGCTCATGGCATACACTCCATTATGCACAGCATAAATAGAAAGCAAGAAACGCTTCATGTCAGCAACTTCCATCACTTCCGCACGAGGTGCTTCCGATTCCAGGTCCATCTGCAAATTAGGTTCAGTTACAGCATATTCGTTTTCCACTTCCGACAAATACACGTTCAGGTCCACACGCACCGACTCCTTGTTTTCCATCGGGACTGCACATACAGCATAAGCCTCGCGCGGAATGGCATTATGCAGATTCCCTCCGTCTATCTCGCACAGACGCAGGTCGTATTTCCGCATCAGTTGCACCAAGTAACGGTTCAACAGTTTGTTAGCATTCGCACGGTTCTTATTTATATCATCCCCTGAATGACCTCCAGTAAGTCCTTTTACAACTACACGGAAAAAGAAATATCCTTCGGGTGCATGCGTCATCGGGCAAGGAAATACCGCTGTTGTACCCGCCCCTCCGGCACAACCGATAAATAACTCCCCTTCATCCTCCGAGTCCAGGTTTATCAGGATATCCCCTTTCATAAAACCTTCTTTCAAAGCGAAAGCACCGGTCAGTCCTGTTTCTTCGTCCACCGTAAACAAGCATTGTACAGGTCCGTGTTCCACATCATCCGAAGCCAGCAAGGCAAGTTCGGCTGCCATTCCGATTCCATTATCGGCTCCCAACGTGGTTCCTCTGGCTCTCAACCATTCCCCGTCAATATATGTTTCTATCGGGTCGGTTTCGAAGTTATGCTGTGTATCCTTGTTTTTCTCACACACCATATCCATGTGCGACTGGAGAATTACCGTTTTCAAATTCTCCTTGCCCCGCGAAGCCGGCTTCTCTATCAATACATTTCCAGCATCATCGGTCCGGGCATGCAACCCGTGCTTCTGGGCAAAATCCAACAGATAAGCTCTTATTTTTTCTTCCTTCTTGGAAGGACGAGGCACCTGGCACACTTCTTCAAAATATTGGAAGACAATAACAGGTTTCAAATCTTTTTTCTCCATAAATCAAGTGTTTATTTTTCTACTTCCGTAAAAATAAGTTAAAAATACGAATTAATGAGGATACTCCCCGCTTTTTTCAAGGACAAACATCCAATTTCGATAACAAAAAGTATATCTTTGCAGCACAAAATTAATAGAAATGCTTAAGACTATCCTCTTTACTGTGTTAATAGTTGCTATCAGCATAGCACTATTCTCTGTAAAGATACTCTTTACAAAAAACGGAAGATTCCCTAATACCCACGTCAGCGGCAACAAGGCGTTGCGTAGGAAGGGTATCGGGTGCGTACAATCGCAAGATCGCGAGGCAAGGCAAACGAATCCGCATGCCATTGCCGAACGTATGCCTAACGGAAAAGAACAGGAAAACAATTAATAACTAAGATACTGAAAAAAACATGATGAAAAAAATGAAGTATGTCCTGAATGGATTTTTGGCATTGGCTCTTGCGCTGATGTTCACACAATGCACTGACAAGAAAGCAGAGAATGGAAACTCGACGGAAATTACAGCTACCGTACCGGGAAGTATGAAAATAGCATACGTCGAAATAGACTCATTGCTGACTAAATACAAGTTCTGGAACGACCTGAACGAACAGATGATTCAGAAGGAGGAAAATATCCGTACTACCTTGAACGAAAAAGCCAAAGATTTGGACAACGATATGCGCGAATTCCAACGCAAATTGGAAAACAATGGTTTTGTAAGTCAAGAGCGTGCCGAACAAGAAAGAGTACGTATTGTCCAAAAACAGCAGAAATTGCAAGAACTGCAAGAAAAATTAACCAACGAACTACAGACAGAAAACCAAAAGAACAGCTTGCAATTGCGCGACTCCATCAATTCATTCCTGAAAATCTATAACAAAGACAAAGGATATAGCCTGATCATCAGCAATACCGGATTCGACAATCTGCTGTATGCAGACGACGCATTCAACATCACCGATGAAATTGTTGAAGGACTGAACGCCCGTTACAATCCGAGCAAGAAATAAACCTTTTTATATACAAAGACGAGGCACGACTTGGAAAGAAAAACATTCTCTTTCCGGGCCGTGCCTCATCTTTATCAAAAAATCCCCGGTTCCTACCGAACAAAACAAGAGCCGGAAATGTTATAATAACAGATACATTCGCCCAATCAGACTATGACCCACTAAAAGCATTACGATTATGGAAACGTTTGCAGATTTAGTTACATCATCCACTCCTGTACTGGTAGACATCTACGCAGAATGGTGTACACCTTGCAAGGCTATGACACCTATCTTGAAACAACTGAAAGCAATGCAAGGAGATGCCATCCGGATTATCCAAATAAACATCGACAAGAATCCTCAAATAGCCCAGCATTATGCAGTACACTCTGTGCCTACACTTATGATATTCAAAAACGGCAAACAGCTATGGAGACAAAGCGGATTTGTGAACATCCATGAACTAAACCAAATCATCGAACAATTCAAATGATGTTTACCTTTTGATTTTCTTTTTGTAAAGGTCGGCACGCCCCATTACATCACGCACAAAATTATAAGTTTCCGTACCACGGAAATAACCGTTTTTACAAACCGGATCCTGATAATATTCCTCATTGCTCTTCAGCAAGATATAATGGTCTACATGGTGCTCCCACCGATAAGGGTCTTTTCCATATTTCTTCGCCAAAGCCATGGCATCGGTTATGTGTCCTGCTCCTGCATTGTAAGCCGCCAATACGAACTTCACCTGCTCATCCTTGTCATCCACCTTCCGGAAAATATTCTGCAACTGGGCTATATACTTTACCCCTCCTTTGATACTCTCTTCCGGGTCTTGCTCCTTGCCCCTTGGAATCCCCATAGCATGAGCCGTAACAGGCATCAGCTGCATCAGTCCTTTAGCACCGGCCCACGACACTACATCCGGATTGAAATTCGATTCCGTATAAACCAATGCTGCAAGCAACCGCCAATCCCATCCGATTTCTTTAGCATACTTACGGAACAAATCATCGTAATGCGATATCTTTCCATCCTTCACCGAGAGAATAGAACCATGCACCGGCTGCTTGTTAAGTTCAAAATAACGGCGTGCACTTGCCTTAAATTCCGGTGAATTGATATTTTCCTTGTGCCATTTATCTGCTGCCTGGGCAAGCAAAGGCGATGTTTTACGTACTGCCCACGAAGCACGCTGGTCGAAACTGACCACCAGCCTGATATCCAAGTTAGAATAATATGTACGGTTTATCTTTGCCACTTCATTGGTAGCTACGGTATAATCTATCTTACCTTCAGCCACCTGCGTAATCAAATCCTCGGTCGACAAGCTGTCAGCATCTACCAAATGAATACGTATGCCTCCTCCCAGCTCTTCATTCAAATGAACCAGACGTTCATAGTACTTTCCGGGACTTACATACACATCTTTGTCAATTAACTGGGTCACATCTTTCACTGCATCTCTACCTCTGCGTTGTACTACGACCTGATGCGTAATATTCTCCTCACCACAATAAATCAGACTGTCTTTCCACGCCTGTGTAATATCCAGATTATAAGCTATGAGGTCGCCTTTACCTTCCAGCAGGCATCGCACCATTTCCGAAGGATTGTTCACCACCTTCAGCTTCATTTTCAATCCCAGCGACTGCACGAACTGCTGTGCCAACTCATATTGAAATCCCATCGGTTCGCCCCGATAATTGAAATAGGAAGTAGAACTGTTGGCAGTAAGCACCACCAGTTCTCCACGTTCTTTAATGACAGGCAAATCAACATTCGCCTCACCTCCTGCCGACTGCCTGCCACTACAAGCTACCGACAGCCAACATATCAGTCCTATCCAACTCCAGAAAACAACTGTTTTCATCGGCCAATGATTTTTTCTATATATAGCTTCAGTATCTCGATAGCCTTCCAGTTGTGTCCACCTTGTGGAACAATCAAGTCTGCATATTGCTTGGCTGGTTCAATAAACTCCTGATGCATCGGTTTCAGCACCTTTACATACCGGTCCATCACGGCTTCGGCTGTACGTCCGCGCTCAATCACGTCCCGCTGGATAACCCGGATCAACCGTTCATCCGAATCTGCATCCACAAACACCCGCAAATCCATCAAATCCCGCAAGCGCTTATCACTTAATGCCAGAATACCTTCGATTATCACCACTTTACGCGGTTCTATATGAATGGTTTCAGGTTGTCGTGTACAAGTCAGATAAGAATAAACCGGCTGTTCTATCGCTTTTCCCTGCCGGAGCATCTCCACCTGTTTCGACAAAAGTTCCCAATCGAATGCATCAGGATGGTCGAAATTTATGTTCTGGCGTTCCTCTACAGGTACATGGCTGCTGTCCTTATAATACGAGTCCAAAGGCAATAATGCCACTTCGTTGGCAGGCAAACTATCGACTATACTTTTTACGACTGTTGTTTTTCCGGAGCCTGTTCCTCCGGCAATACCGATGATAATCATGCTTTACTGGTTTTTAGATGTGGATAATTTGCACAAATATACACATTTTTCTCCTGCCCGCATCAAAAAAACGTTTTTTCAGCATATTTTATACCTTGAATTTACAAGAATGTGACATTGGCTGAATGAGGACATCCATGAAAAATAAAATCCATAAATCCGAAATGAAAAAAGCCCCTTGAAACAATCGCCGTAATCCGGAAAATACTTACATTTGTAGCAATAGACACAAGCATAAATTTTAAAACTTTTACATCATGGTAAAACATATTGTATTATTCAAGCTGAAAGAGACACTGACACAAACCGAAAAACAAGACGTTATGCACCGCTTCAAGGAAGCCATCGAAGCCTTACCGGCCCACATACCGACTATCCGGCACATCTTTGTAGGACTGAACATCAATCCGGATGAAAAATGGGACATCTGCCTGGAAAGTGAATTTGACACACTGGAAGATATGAAAGCCTATTCAATTCACCCCGACCACCTGGCTGCTGCCGGAATCCTGAATGGATACAGACAAGACCGCGCCTGCACAGATTATATCATCAATTGACAAAGTTATGAAAAAAATTATCAACCCATGGGAAGGCATGAAGGGATATAACTGTTTCGGATGTGCTCCGCAAAATCCTTCAGGACTGAAAATGGAATTTTATGAAGATGGAGACAGTATCGTCAGTTACTGGAAACCTGATGAAAAATACCAGGGATGGCTGGACACACTGCATGGAGGCATCCAGGCTTTATTGCTCGACGAAACATGCGGATGGGTCGTCATGCGTAAACTACAAACCGCAGGCGTCACTTCAAAAATGGAAACCCGTTACCTGAAACCAGTACATACCACTGACAAGCTGCTTACCATCCGCGCTTCCATCCGTGAGCAACGAAGAAACATTATCACCATCGAAGCAACCCTCACCAATGAAGCAGGCGAAGTATGCACACAAGCCGTCTGTACCTACTTTGCCTTTCCACGTGAAAAAGCCGAACACGAAATGCATTTTCATGAATGTAAAGTAGAAGGAGAATAAAAAGAACTATTCGAAAAACATAAAAATAGCAAAAAGCATAAACTTGCACAACCAAAATCGAGGTTCTTTTGTTAACTTTACATAGAAGTTTAATTGATATACAAAGTAAATATGGCAAAAACAGCATTTCAAGGAAACCCTGTCACCCTGGCAGGTGAATTTGTAAAAACAGGAACGCAAGCTCCTGATTTTTCACTGGTAAAAGGGGATTTAAGTAGTTTCACCCTGGCAGACACCAAAGGGAAATATGCCCTGCTGAACATCTTCCCCAGCATGGATACAGGAGTATGCGCAGCATCGGTACGTAAATTCAACCAACTGGCAGCCCAAATGAGTGATACCATTGTATTGGCAATCTCGAAAGACCTGCCTTTTGCCCAAGGACGGTTCTGCACGACAGAAGGCATTGAGAACGTCATTCCACTATCAGACTATCGCTATACGTCCGATTTCGGAGAAAAATATGGCGTACTGATGACTGACGGTGTATTGTGCGGACTACTGGCACGGGCGGTGGTTATCATCAATCCGGAAGGCAAAGTAGTTTATACCGAACTGGTACCTGAAATCACCCAAGAGCCTGATTACGAGGCAGCCCTTGCCGCCCTGAAAGGCTAAATCCATCACTCGGATTACACGGATAAAATCTCATAAGCAGATTTTTTATCTGTGTAATCCGTAGTGTTTTTTTATTCTACAGCAAATTCCTTGATGCGCTGTTCTTCACTCAAGCGGCAAATCAGCAGACGGTCATTTTTTTCAGCAACGATGTAACCGTCAAGTCCTTGTACCACCACTTTCTTTTCTTCGGTAGTATGTACAATGCAATTACGGCTTTCGTGCAAATGAATGTTTTCTCCGATGCATACATTATTATGAGCGTCTTTATGCAAGTTATCGTGCAACGATCCCCATGTACCCAAGTCACTCCAACCGAATGAAGCCGGGAACACATAAATTTCTTCTGCTTTTTCCATGATGGCATAGTCGATAGAAATGTTTTCGCACGTAGGGAAAAGCTTGTCTATTTTCTCCTGTTCCACCTCTGTATAATAATAAGGCAGCAATCCTTCGAAAATGTTCGACATAGTAGGCTGGTACACCCGAAAAGCATTGACGATGGTGCTGACATTCCAAATGAATATACCGGCATTCCAGAAATAATTTTTCCGTTGTAAGTATCGTTTGGCCGTTTCCAAATCCGGTTTTTCCTTGAATGCATCTACCCGGTAGATTTCTTTATTGGAAGGACATGCCATAGAAAGATCACCTTCAATATATCCATATCCTGTTTCAGGACGCGTAGCCTGCATACCCAGAGTGACAATGGCATCAGAGTCGGCCGTAAACTTCAAAGCAGAATTGACTACCCTTACAAACTCACGCAAATCCATCACTATGTGATCACTCGGAGTAACCACTATATTTGCCTTGGGATTCTTCGCTTTGATTTTCCAACTCACATACGCTATACATGGAGCCGTATTTCTACGGCAAGGTTCTAATAAAATATGCTCGGGATTAATATCTGGAAGCTGTCCTTTCACCAGCTCTGCATAAGCCGCCGATGTGACAATCCACATATTTTCCACTCCGCACACATCACGAAAACGTTCAACCGTAAGCTGAAGCAACGTCTTTCCACATCCTAAAACATCAATGAACTGCTTGGGGAAATCAGTAGTACTCATCGGCCAGAACCGACTTCCCACTCCTCCTGCCATAATGACGACATGATTGTTATTCGAATTCATACTGAATTTATTATTTTAAATCTCAGTTGCAAATATATGTATTTTAATTTCATTAAGGCCATATTCAACAATTTTTTATCTCTTTTTCCAACGCAAAGTGTTATCAAACATAAGAACCTGACTGCTCCTTCTTTATCATAACAGAAACGATGCCATAAAAGCATTTCACCTGAAAAAAACAAAAGGAGTTAGAAGTAAAATGTAAAGACTTCTAACTCCTTGAGATTATTTCCTGTCCGGAAAAGCCGAAATCAGCGTTTCCGTTTCCAAAGATTACTCATATCTTCCAGTGTCTTTCCCTTGGTCTCCGGAACCAGCCTCCATACAAACAGCGCAGCTATAATACAGATAGCCCCATAAAGACCATAAGTAAACCAATGTCCGAAATCAGGGTCATTGCTTGTCTGCATATTGAACATGGGGACAAACGAAGCACTCACAATCCAATTGAATATCCATTGGAAAGCCACGGCAATGGCTACAGCAGCTCCCCGAATCGTATTAGGAAATATTTCTGAAATGAGCACCCAGCAAATAGGTCCCCATGACATCATGAATGAAGCGCTATAAACCATGATGCTCAACATCGTCACCAGCTCCACACCGGCATGTCCGAAAGTAAACGCTACCCCCAAGGCACCGATAGCCATCCCGATAGAACCTGTGATAAGCAAGGGTTTACGTCCCCATTTTTCAACCGTAAAGATAGCAATAAGCGTAAACAGAATATTGACAATACCCATGATAATGGTTTGCATCATAGGATTCGCCATACCCATGTCATCAAAAATTCGCGGAGCATAATAAAGCACAGCATTGATACCTACAGCCTGCTGGAACACACTCAACATAATACCGACGAAAATAACAAGTACACCGTAAGTAAATACTTTCTCGGTTTTTTCCGTAATGGTATTTCTTATCTCGTTCAGAATGTTATTCCCTTCCGTCTTTCCATTGATTTTACAAAGCACGGAAAGTGCTTTGTCATCTTCTCCAGCCATGACGAGGTAACGCGGAGTCTCGGGCACAAAACAAATCAGTAAGGCAAATAACCCTGCCGGTACAGCTTCACTACCAAACATATAACGCCATCCGGTAGATATGGTCCACGGATCACTTCCTGGAGCCACAGCATTGATGCCCTGACCGATAGATTCTATAACAGGATTGGTATGATCGCCCAGAATAAAGAAATTCACCATATATACGACCAGCTGACCAAAAATAATGGCAAACTGATTCCACGATACCAATGTACCTCGGATATTAGACGGAGCCACTTCAGCGATGTACATCGGACAAATTGCAGAAGCAAGCCCTACCCCTACTCCTCCTATGACACGATAAATATTAAAAGCGATAAGCAACGGATAAGTCGGCACCCCATGCTCGAAAAACAAGAATTCAGGTACCATCGAGCCCAATGCAGAAATAAAAAACATGATACCGGCAAATATCAACGATTTTTTCCGGCCCCAATTCGAAGCCATATAACCAGAAACAGCACTGCCGATAATGCAGCCAATGAGCGCGCTGGCACATGTAAAGCCGTGCCATCCATCCGTATATACAAAATCTTCCGCTCCCAAGAAGAATGCCTGCAATCCTTTTTCCGCACCCGAAATGACTGCTGTATCATATCCGAACAGCAACCCTCCCAACACGGCTACAAGCACAATCGTAAAAAGATAAGTTTTACTTCCTTTTTCGGCGTAATCCATGATATAAAAACAAATAAGGTAAAGAATGAAGAACAAAAAAAATGAAGAACGAAGAACGAAGAATGAAGAACCGGGGGTACATCCGCCTATTCTTCACTCTTCATTCTTAATTCTTCATTCAACTATCAGCAATACATATTCACAATAGCTTCATACAATTCTTGCTTGCCGCTAGTCTGTTTCGGTTCGCCTACGGTCTTGGCGTATGCCACAACATCTTCCAGCGTCAGCTTGCCTTCTTCAAATTCTTTGCCCTTACCAGCATCGAACGAAGCGTAACGGTCTGCCAGCATCTTCTTGTATGGAGATTCTTCCAGCAATTTGGCTGCACTCAGCAGAGCACGTGCCATTACGTCCATACCTGCGATGTGGGCGATGAAGATATCTTCCAGGTCGGTAGAGTTGCGACGGGTCTTGGCGTCGAAGTTCGTACCGCCGTTGCCCAGACCGCCGTTTCGGATAATCTGCATCATGGCCTGGGTCAGTTCGTAGTTGTCAATCGGGAACTGGTCGGTATCCCATCCGTTCTGGTAATCACCGCGGTTGGCGTCGATAGAACCCAGCATGCCGTTGTCTACAGCTACGCACAATTCATGTTCGAAGGTATGACCAGCCAATGTAGCGTGGTTTACTTCGATATTTACCTTGAAGTCCTTGTCCAGATTGTGGGCCTTCAAGAAACCTACTACGGTTTCAGTATCCACGTCATACTGGTGCTTGGTCGGTTCCATCGGTTTCGGCTCAATCAGGAATGTACCGGTAAAACCTTTAGCACGTGCATAGTCGCGAGCGATGGTCAGCATTTGTGCCAAGTGTTCTTTTTCACGTTTCTGGTCGGTGTTCAGCAATGACATATAGCCTTCACGTCCGCCCCAGAATACATAGTTACTACCGCCGAGTTCGATTGTTGCATCAATGGCATTCTTGATTTGAACACCAGCACGTGCTACAACATCAAAATCCGGATTGGTAGCAGCACCGTTCATATAACGTGCATGACCGAATACATTAGCCGTACCCCACAACAGTTTGATGCCAGTTTCAGCTTGTTTCTGCTTCAGATAAGCCACCACTTCTTTCAGGTTAGCTTCATATTCTTCAATTGTATCGGCTTCATCGCAAAGGTCTACATCGTGGAAGCAATAATACTCGATGCCCATTTTCTGCATGAATTCGAAACCGGCATCCACCTTGTCTTTGGCAGCTTGTACCTTATCAGGATTTCCTTTCCAAGGGAATTTCTTTGTTCCACCACCGAACTGGTCGCCACCTTCTGCACAAAGAGTGTGCCACCATGCCATAGAAAACTTCAACCAGTCTTTCATCTTCTTACCCATTACGACTTTTTCAGGATCATAATAACGGAAAGCCATCGGGTTCTTGCTTTCTACACCTTCGAATTTGATTTTACCAATACCAGGAAAATACTCTTTTGTTGCCATAGTTTTATTTGTTTAAAAGTTAATGTATTGAGTTTTTAAGTTTGTGAGTTTTTAAGTTTGTGAGTTTTTAAGTTTTTAAGTTTTTAAGTTTTTAAGTTTGTGAGTTTTTAAGTTTGTGAGTTTTTAGCCTCCTTGTGTTTTCGCACCTTCTGTAGAGACGATGTGCACATCGTCTCTACGATGATGATACCAACGAATGCACACATAATGCCCAAAGAAGCATTAAACTAAGAAACTAAAAAACTAAAGAACTAAAAAACTCAAAAACCTACCTTATGCATGCATTCCAGCCAACGTTGGTAGGCATCTTCGTATGCCGATTTATTAGCCGCATCCGGTTCGATGACAGCCAGCTTATCCAAGGTAGCAAACGCCTCATCATTATTCTTATAAATGCCTGCGCCCATACCTGCACCTTTTGCTGCACCTACCGAACCATCGGTATCATAAAGTTCAATAGTCGCACCGGTCACTCCAGCCAGCGTATTGCGGAATATCGGGCTAAGGAACATATTGGCATGCCCGGCATGGATTTTTTGTACATCCATTCCCATATTCCTCATGATGTCGATGCCATACTTAAACGAGAAGACAATACCTTCCTGTGCCGCACGGATGATATGGTTGCGCGTATGCAGATTAAAGTTAATGCCATGGATAGAGCATCCTGTTTCCCGATTCTGAAGCATACGTTCCGCTCCGTTACCGAAAGGAAGGATACTGATACCACCTGCCCCAATCGGTGCCTGAGCAGCAAGGTCGTTCATTTCAGCATACGAAACACCTGCGGGTACTACCGTACGCTTCACCCATGAATTCAGTATACCCGTACCGTTAATGCAAAGCAATACGCCCAAACGAGTCTGGTCTGCCGTATGATTTACATGAGCAAACGTGTTCACACGTGATTGAGGATCGTAATTAACCGAACCGTTTACACCATAAACGACTCCCGATGTACCTGCGGTAGAGGCAATCTCACCCGGATTGAAAACATTCAGAGAAAGTGCGTTATTCGGCTGGTCGCCCGCACGGTAGGTCACCGGAGTTCCTTCTTTCAATCCTAATTCGGCGGCGGCAACGGCGGTCACTCTTCCTTGTTCGGAAAAAGTAGGACGGATATCAGCTATCAACGAACGGTCGAAACCATAATAATCAAGCAGGAACTGAGCGACATCGTTTGCCTGGAAATCCCAAAACATACCTTCCGACAAACCAGAAACGGTAGTACAGATTTCACCAGTCAGACGCATGGCAATGTAATCGCCCGGCAGCATGATTTTATAAATCTGCGAGAAGACATCCGGTTCATTCTCCTTAATCCACGCCAATTTCGAAGCGGTAAAGTTACCCGGAGAGTTCAGCAAATGCGAAAGACACTTCTCTTCGCCCAATGTCTGAAAAGCTTTCTCCCCATAAGGAACAGCGCGCGAATCGCACCAAATGATAGCCGGACGAAGCACTTGCTGCTGTTTGTCTACACAAACCAAGCCATGCATCTGATAAGAAATGCCGATAGCGGCAATTTCTTCTTTCTTTGTCCCGCTTTCATTCATAATAGCTTCTGTAGCCAACTTCAAGTTAGCCCACCACATTTCCGGCTTCTGCTCAGCCCATCCCGGATGAACGGCGATAATTTCCGCTTCCGTTTTCGGATAGAAAGCCGAAGCCACACATTTACCTGTCCCGGCGTTTACCAAACTGGCTTTCACCGAAGAACTACCAATATCATACCCTAACAAATACATAGTACAGTACGTTTATTTATGTTTATTATATATCTTCCTGTCAAAACGATAATACCGTGCGGCACGATGCGCAACTCCCTTTTCCTTTTCCTCCAATGGAACCACGTACGGCAACAAAGCGATTTTCTTATGGAAATTACGCACATCAAACTCTTTATCATACACCAGCTGATAAAGCACGCGCAACTGGGCTGCCGTAAATTTACGGGGAAGCAAGTCAAACATCACCGAAGGCGAACTTTCCACATAATGGCGGAGAACCACCAGCGCATCTTTGAGGACACGCAAATGATCAAAAGCCAAACCCTTCACCTCTGATACCGGCATCCAGCAAGCATCATAAGTAGCCGAAAGATTCGTGCTACGGCGGTCTATCTTCAACAACGACAAATAGGCAATGGTTACAATCCGTCCCACCTTATTTTTCGTTATCCGGTGAAAATGTTCCAGCCACAACACATCCCGTGGATCCGACGTACGGTCTTTCGAACCGTAAGCCTTGAATTGATTCATCCGGATATTCTTCAAACCCGTCAATTCCGTAAGCACCCGTTTGGCTGCATCGTCCAAATCCTCATCAGCATAAATCAGACTCCCCGGAAGCTTCATGTCGTTATATCCACTCCCTGCACCCTTGCCGATCTGCCGGACTAAAAGCACACGGAACTGCTCACCATCAAAACCTATCACCACGCAGTCGACCGACACGTGAACGTCTATTATCTGGTTATTTCCGGTTTGCTTTTCCATGAGTATTTTTCTTTGAACACTGCAAATATAAGCACTTTTTGCATACGTTGTACACAAATACATAAATTATTTATCATGTTATTAAACATTATTCTTCAAACAAATAGTTTTCGTACATCATACAACAACCATGCATTGCTTTATCGTATCAGATACAAAAAGGGTAAAAGACCGCTTCCGGCTCCTTGCATCCTGCTTTTCAGCCGGCTCTGTTTATCCCCCCCAACAGGCTATATTTCCCGGCAAAGCCGTCTTGTTTTTATATTCCATGGGCTGGAACGTACATTCCAGCCCATGGAACATACGTTCCAGCCCGTGGAATATACGTTCCGGCTGGCGGAATATAAAACATACCTAACCGCATAAGACATATCACACACCCAGACAGACGTTTTAAAGCAGGTCCGAACAAGATAACGGGAAATTTCCTACCTTTGCAACCTGAATCATCCAGACACCAAAGACATGAAACACTACCCATGCATATTGACCATCGCCGGTTCCGATTGCAGCGGAGGAGCCGGCATACAGGCAGACATCAAGACCATTTCTGCCTTGGGAGCCTATGCGGCAAGCGCCATAACCGCCATCACCGTACAGAACACGTGCGGAGTAACAGGCATCCACGCCGTGCCTCCCACCTATATCCAAGGGCAAATCCAAGCGGTTATGACGGATATCCCACCTATATCCGTAAAGATAGGCATGCTGAATGACGCCGGAACCATCCGTGCCATAGCCGAATCCCTGCACAGGTTTACACCTTATTATAAATACATCGTGCTCGACCCCGTCATGGTCTCAACCAGCGGGTGCAAGCTCATAGAAGACGATGCCATCGAGGCACTGACCTCCTTGCTGATGCCCCTCGCCACCCTTATCACGCCCAATCTGAGCGAAGCGGAAGTGCTGACGGGAAAACGCATCGCCACGATACCCGACATGGAAAAAGCCGCAAAAGAATTGCTCGCCTTCGGAAGCCAGGCGGTCCTGGTCAAAGGCGGACACCTGAACGAGGCGGAGATGTGCGACGTGCTATATATAAAAGGAGAAGACCGGCCTCACCTGTTTTCTTCACCCAAAATCGAAAGCCGCAACACGCACGGCACCGGATGCACCCTTTCCTCTGCCATTGCCACGTATCTTGCCTTGGGAGAACCCTTGGAAGAAGCGGTCCGGAAAGCCAAGGCATACGTCTATCAAGGTATCTTGTCGGGAAAAGACGTGCATATCGGAGAAGGGCACGGACCGCTGAACCATTTCTTTGCACCGGTTCCCCTAAGGGTAAATGAAGAATTGAGAATGAAGAATTGAGAATGAAGAATTGAGAATGAAGAATTGGCTTATGTATTCCCTCTCCGCACGGAATTGGCAAACGCCGAACGTTGTTTCTTCATTCTTCCTTCTTCATTCTTCATTAAAATCACTATCTTTGTCCCAAACATTAACTTAAAAAACAATCGATATGAAAGCATTTGTATTCCCCGGCCAGGGAGCACAATTCGTAGGTATGGGAAAAGACCTTTACGAGACCTCTCCACTGGCGAAAGAATTATTCGAGAAAGCGAACGAAATCTTAGGATACCGCATTACGGATATCATGTTCAACGGCACTGACGAAGATTTGCGCCAGACCAAGGTGACCCAGCCTGCCGTATTCCTGCACTCGGTTATCTCGGCATTGTGTTTAGGCGATGAGTTCAAGCCCGAAATGACCGCCGGACACTCATTAGGCGAATTCTCGGCACTGGTAGCTGCCGGAGCCTTGTCGTTCGAAGACGGATTGAAGCTGGTATATGCCCGTGCCATGGCGATGCAGAAGGCTTGCGAAATGCAACCCTCTACCATGGCGGCTATCATCGCTTTGCCCGACGAGAAAGTGGAAGAAATCTGTGCACAGGTAAGCCAGGAGGGCGAAGTATGTGTAGCGGCCAACTTCAATTGCCCGGGACAAATCGTCATCTCAGGTTCTATCGAAGGCATCAACAAGGCTTGCGAACTGATGAAAGCAGCCGGAGCGAAACGTGCCCTTCCGCTGAAGGTAGGCGGTGCTTTCCATTCTCCGTTGATGAACCCGGCTAAAGTAGAACTGGAAGCGGCTATCAACGCCACGGAATTCCATGCGCCGAAATGCCCCATCTACCAGAACGTAGATGCCAGACCGCATACAGACCCGGCTGAAATCAAAGCCAACTTAGTAGCCCAATTGACCGCATCGGTACGCTGGACGCAAACCGTACAAAACATGATTGCCGACGGAGCCACCGAATTCGTAGAATGCGGACCGGGTGCCGTATTGCAGGGATTGATTAAGAAAATCAACAAAGAAGCGAACGCACACGGGATTTGAGAAAAATAAGGAAGAATCTTGCATACATCACAAAACCCGTATGCAAGATTCTTCCATTTTATGATTACATCTAACAATCTTCTTAGAAGCTGTTTTGAATTTCTCCAAAAAGTTTTTCTTGGCTTGATGTATCCGTTTTCGTGTGTGCTTTGGGCGATTTTTTGGTCTTTTTCGCTCCTGTTCTTCGT
>NZ_NFJG01000209.1:0-2530 GCF_002159755.1 Bacteroides sp. An269 | reverse complement strand
CGCTCCTGTTCTTCGTCAGATAGCCCGCTATCTTCCTCATCACAGAAGCGAAAATGCCTCAAAAACTCATCCCAAATCATCGCACGATAAATTCAAAACAGCTTCTTATCAAATCTGTGTATTCTGTGGTGAGTTTTATCACAACACGCCGAAATGCTTCAGCGCATTCAGAATACCGTCTTCATCTACTGAAGTGGTTACATAGTCGGCCGCGTTTTGTACTTCGAGAGTAGCGTTGCCCATGGCTATGCCTGTGCCCACGTGGCGTAGCATCGGAATGTCATTGCCTCCGTCGCCGAATGCCATGGTTTCTTTCAGGTCGATTCCATAGTGTGCGATGACCTTGTCGATGCCGTGGCTTTTGCTGTTTCCACGGGCGATGATGTCAGCAAAGAGGGGATACCAGCGCATCGGTTCGCAGTGTTTCAGTATACCCGAAAATACTTTGTTATCATCATCCGCCTTGAAGTAGCCCATGATTTGCAGAATTTCCTTGCCTCGTGCATATTCGATGGGTTGTACGGGAGGTATGTCGATTTTTATCAGGTCTGCTACTTCCTGTACAGCCTCGTTCACCCCTGTGATGAACCATGTATCGTCGTGGACGAATACGAACGGGAGTTCCGGATGTTGTTTATTGAACAGGATGAGGCGTTCGATGTCATCTTCCGGAATGCTGCCTTTGTAGATGTCTTTGTGGTCGGAAGTGAAGCAATAGGCACCGTTCAAGGTGATGTAGCCGTCAAAAGGCAGATTGCCCACTGCTTTCTGCATCAATACTTTGGGGCGTCCTGTTGCGATGAATACCTTGATTCCCTTTTCGCGTACAGCGGCAAGAGCTTGGCGGGTAGATTCGGGAATTGTATGGGTATGAAATGATACCAATGTCCCGTCTATGTCGAAAAAGATTGCTTTGACCATAAGTTGACTTGTATTTCTGGGTGCAAAAGTAGACAATTCCCTGCATATTTACAAATGAAGCGTGGTGGTTCCTTGTACCAGGCAAAGCAACAGTACACCTATCGTGGCGAGGATGACCACTATCACCAGGCAGTAAGTGAACATCAGGACCGTCTTCCAGAAGCTGCGCCACCATGTGTAGAGGTATAGTTGGTGATAGTCCCACCAGAAAAGGAGGAAGATGAACCAGAAGGGGACTTCATAGAGGTCGTCTACGTGTGCCGTGCCATTGAACGGTACTACAAGGGTACTGATAAGCAAAATCTGTGTAGCGATGTATGCCTGTATGAGGATATGTTCCATCAGGTTGAACATGTCGGGTCTCCTGCGCCGGTAGAATGCCCAGCGGGTGGCGACGGCAAGCAAGGGCAGGGTAAGAAGAATGTGAAAAGCCTTGTTGCCGTGCCCCCATCGTTTCAGCAGGTTCCATACATTCGCCAGAAAGGGTACATCTTCCAGCCATGTTTCTACTTTTGTGTAGACGGAGGACGATATTTCATCAAGGTCGCCATTAGATTGGGGCTTGCCTGCAATGGAGTCTTGGCGTTGTATTTCGGCTAGTGCCTTTTCCGTTTCGCTGATGGAAAATTCAAGGCTCTTTTGCATGGCTGGATTGTCTGTCTGTCCTTTTTCGAGTTCCAGCTTGTCGATGGTAGCTTGCAGGGTTTCTGCTTTTGTGAGTGGAACATCGTTTTTCTTTGCGGTCTGTTCTTCTTTCTTTTCCCGTATTTCGGGTATTATCAGCTGGGCGGTGAGCGTATAGAAGGCGGTCATCAGGAATACCATTGCCAGCGGGAGGGTATAACCTATGCGCCGTCCACGGATGAAGTCGCGCATCATGTGTCCGGGACGGTAGAGTAGTTCCAGCAGGGTATGGGCGAACTTCCCGTCTACGCGGAACACGGTTCGGAGTATATTGCCCACAATGCCTCTCAGTACATATCGCGGAGTGTTGCGGCTTTGTCCGCACCGCGGACAGTAGTTGCCCGTGAACGTATCGCCACAATTCTTGCACGTGCAAGGTTTAGTGTTCAGTGGCGGAGCTACATTGCCACGTATCTGCCAGATATGGAATACACGCAGGCGCACCGTGAGAGGATGCAGGAAAGAGGCAAGTGCGTTATGCCATGCAAGGGGGAGTATGCGCCGGCGCTGTGCGGTGAACCACAAGCTGAGGAGAAACAAGGTCGGGAAGAAAAATGTGTCAGCTTCCGACAGGGGAAACAACTCGTAATAGCAGAAGAACAGTAGCAAGAGCAACCAAAGGATTTGTCTGATATGAATAGGTTTTTTTGTACGTGAAGTTCGATTCATAACGTTTTTTGTTTGCAAACTTAATAAAAACCTTTGTATTTTGTATCCGGTTGTACTAAAAATCCGTGTATTGCTTTTCGTTTGACGTCCGCTTTGTTTTACGCGATAAGATATAGTCAAAAAGAAATGGTTTGCGAATTAGACAACCGGAATTTAAGAGTCAGAAGTGACTCCAACTCTTCTTTATAGTTTCCGATATTGTCGAAGAAATCCTTAACGGCCTGCCTGAATTTCTCTTTTGTCCTGTAGAAACCGG
>NZ_NFJG01000208.1:0-2552 GCF_002159755.1 Bacteroides sp. An269 | reverse complement strand
AATGTCCATCCAAATTTCAAGTACTGCCCAAACGCTGGATTGTGGAACGCTCTTTCTCATGGCTGGAAAACTTCAGAAGGCTGACCATCGATTATGAATTCCTTGCTGAGACTGCGGAAGCTATGGTACAGATTGCATTCATCCAAATCGTGCTTAACAAATTTATCGAATGAAATCAAAACAGCTTCTTAAACCATTTCTGGAAAATGTTATAAGGGACTTTGTTCTTTAAACAAAACGATTGGAGAGATTCTCCATGAGGCAAAGCCTCGGTCTGGTACTGAAAGTAAAACCTTTCAAGATCTTCACTGCTATACATAATTCTATAAATTTGGTTGGCAGCGAAGTTACCCATTTCAATCAATAGCCATTTTTTGACTACTTACAGAAATATCTTGCTAAAAAATCATCTGGTGTCATAACCGGAAGTTTAGACAAGGAAAAGTCTTTAACATTTCGGGTAACAATGACACTTACGTTTTCTTTTATAGCTGAACAATACTGCAACGCATCCTCAAAATCATCAAAACCGGAAGACAGCGCATTGTCAACAGTTTGTTCATCAGCTAAAGTTACATGCGAAAGTTTACGCAAATTAGATAAGAGTATACGTAATTCTTCAATAGGATGTTTTCGAAGGACATAAGCTGCTGTGGCATAAGTCAAAGGAGAGAGATATAAAGACAATTCCCTTTTATAGGCCAACGTAAACAATTTTACAGCAGCAAGATAGAACCTTTCACGCTTATCCAGCAAATCTATTACAACATTTGTATCAAGAAATGCCCTTTTCATTGATGCTTCTGTTCTAAATGACCATAATAGGCTTTCCGTCCGTTGATGTCGTCATCATCTACCTGAGCCCCAGCTCCTAACAGACTCAATACAATATCCGGAATTTCTTCCGTCTCTTCTCTTGAAGAGGTGAGACGCGAAAGAAAATCTTCAATAATGGAAGAAAGGCTTTTCCCTTCTGCTGTAGCGTATGCTTGCGCCTTGTCTACCAATTCCTTGTTCAGTCTGATTGCTGTTGTTGCCATAGCTTTATCCCTTTTCTGCAAAAATAAAAATTATTTTTGTTATAAGCAAGGAGTATGTTTCAAAATCAGTCTCTTCCAAACAAATCCCTCGTATGGCAAATCCCTCGTATAAACCTTTTCCTGTACATCATCCAGACAAGCGTCATAGCGGTTGGCGATAATCGCCTGGCTCTGCGCCTTGAAAACATCCAGGTCATTCACCACCTTGCTGCCGAAAAACGTACTGCCATTCTCCAGCGTAGGCTCGTAGATTATCACTTCCGCACCTTTGGCTTTCACCCGTTTCATTACACCTTGGATGCTTGACTGACGGAAGTTGTCCGAGTTTGATTTCATTGTCAAGCGGTAAACACCGATGACGCACTTTTTTTCTTCTGATGGATTGAAATCGCCACGGTTATAATAATTATAGTAACCAGCTTTGTGAAGTACACGGTCAGCAATAAAATCTTTTCTTGTTCGGTTGCTTTCCACGATAGCTTGAATCAGGTTTTCGGGCACATCGGCATAGTTGGCAAGTAGCTGTTTCGTGTCCTTAGGAAGACAATAACCACCATAACCGAAATTCGGATTGTTGTAATGAGTGCCGATTCGTGGGTCAAGACAAACACCGTTGATTATAGCCTGTGTATTGAGTCCTTTCATTTCTGCGTAGGTATCCAGTTCGTTGAAATAGCTTACACGCAAGGCAAGATAGGTATTGGCAAGAAGTTTCACCGCTTCGGCTTCCGTTGTACTCATGAACAAGGTGTCAATGTTTTCCTTTATTGCTCCTTCCTGCAATAATTCCGCGAATGTGTGGGCTGCTTCATCCAGCCGTTTATCCCCTTCGGGTCTGCCTACGATGATGCGGCTGGGATAGAGGTTGTCATACAATGCCTTGCTTTCGCGCAGGAATTCGGGTGAAAAAATGATGTTGTCGCACTGCATTTTCTTGCGGATGCTTTCGGTATAGCCTACGGGAATGGTGCTCTTAATCACCATGATGGTGTGCGGATTGACACTCTTTACCAGTTCAATGACTTCTTCTACATGGCTGGTATCGAAATAATTCTTTACCGGGTCGTAATTAGTAGGTGCTGCAATCACCACAAAATCTGCATCACTGTATGCCTTTGCTCCGTCCAAGGTTGCGGTCAGGTTCAAATCTTTCCCGGCAAGATACTTTTCAATGTATTCGTCCTGGATGGGTGACTTGCGTTGGTTGATCAAGTCTACCTTTTCGGGTATCACGTCTACAGCCGTTACCTGATGGTGTTGTGCCAAGAGCGTGGCAATGGAAAGTCCTACGTAACCTGTTCCGGCTACGGCTATTTTTATATTCTTCATATCGGTAAGTTTATGTTGTTCTATTGTGGTTGTAGGCAATCGCTCATGATTGGCTTTTATATCTGCCTTTTTAGGGATATATACTGCATCGGCAGTTGCAGTATATATTCATCGGCAGTTGCAGTATATATTCATCAGCAGTTGCAGTATATATTCAACTGCCGATGCAGTATATATTCATTT
>NZ_NFJG01000206.1:0-2567 GCF_002159755.1 Bacteroides sp. An269 | reverse complement strand
CGACAATGAGCATTTTTTTGAAAGCGGTACAACGCATCAACCCGTCAGAACCGGACGAACCGAAGAAATGGTATCCCGTTCAGTACACCACCAAGATGGTGGACGAGAGCGAAGTGGCTATGCTGATAGCCGATGGGACGACTGACCCGTTTCCGTGAGTCGGGCAACTTGAAATCGTAAGTTGGGCAACTCAAAGTTCTGAGTTGGGCAACTCAGCTCGGTGAGTCGGGCAACTCACGGAAACGAGTTGGGCAACTCGGAAAAGTGAGTTGGCGGGGGATTGGTGGAATATCCGATGCTTGGCAGATGATACATTATAAGCAATTTGCATGATAGATAATAAAGAACATATTCGCTTCTTTTATTCTTCTTTCTCTGTACTGGCTTCATTCAAAGAAGGAATAGTTAAAGATAAAGAAAATACAGCGTTAGAAACAAAGCGGAAACTATTGGAAATAGATTTCTGCTTAGGTAAGTCATTAGTGGCGTTACAAAAAGATACACATAATTATGTGTCTGCTTTATGCAAAAGCTACAATCGTAGGCAAAAATTGAATGGACTGGATATGATGAATATCCTAACAGCGTTTTTCTTTCTGTTTGGCACTAAACAGACATTAGCCAATAATAATGTGTCCATTGTCCGCTGGCTGCAAAAAGCATCTGATTGGAATGTAGACAATCAATCTGAATGTAATCTTACTCTGTTTGCTGTAACATACTTCCGGCTTATACTTGATATTTTTAATAAAACCACTTCCCCTGCTATCATAAGCTCTAATATAAAGTTTGCGGCGGATAGGGAGTTTTATGCGTTAAAAGATAAGAAATATTCCATTTTATATGAGGTAATTGAGCAGGATTTAACAAACGCCAATCGGATGCAAAGTATATATCAACGAAGTCGTGAACCTTTTACAAAGCCTGTCGGTTATCAGGATTTTTCAATATTATGGTACGTTTTAGGGAAAATCTCCTTGTGGCAACAAATAGGCATAGAAATGAGAAGCGAATGTTTGGACGATATTTTTATTCGGATATTCAATAAAAAAAGAATGTTCTTTGATTATTGAAACGCTTGTAACAAGGTCAAGGCAATAGCTTAACACCGTTTCCCGCCAAACCATTATTAAATATGGAACACCGGATTACATCCCGATTGCTATCCCCTCCCAGAAGTTTAGTTATATACATCCAAACTGGCTTAAACCTGTTTCCATCGGCAGCGAAGTATGTGCCCGGCGAAAAAGAGAAAGCGGCATTTCCTTCTTCGCCAGTTTCAAGGCTGGTGGCTATGGTGGTTGGCGGAGGAAATGGCAGGATGCCGACAGCCTTTCTTCCCCTTCCGCCAACTCTTTTGCGACTTTTCCAAACCGTTTGGTTTGTTTCTCCGATTCTTTTCGTACCTTTGGGGGCATGAAGGTCAGGATATACGCCCCGCATGGCGGGGGTTGGTGGAATGTCCGATGCCCGACAAGTTTTATTGTCAATACATTATCAACAACGATTAAAGTTATAGACATGAAACATATACAAATGATAACAATGATGTGTGTGATTTGTTTAACGGCAAGTTGTACAACGCAAAAGGTTGCATATAGAGAAAGGTTTGAAGAAGCAAAAGGATATGCCCTTTATGCTTGCATCGCACACATGAACAAGTTTGTTGATAGTACATCAGTTATCAACAAAGATTATTCCGGCGAATATTTTGTTCAATTAAGCAGCTTATCGCTGGAAGAAATTATCGGAATTAAGGAATATGTGGATAAAGAATGTATGAATTATTGGAGCATATCACACAATCCGGAAGGTAATATGATTGCATATTCAACATGGAAATTCTATAACTCCAAAGACTTGGATAACTTTATCCGTAAGACATTAAGGAAAAATATCGGTAACAACGAAAGATAGCATCTGACGATGCTCCTTTCTAACCATTATCAATTAAGTAGAAAACTAATTAAAGAATAGAATTATGTTATCACAGAAAGTTTTAGATTCGTTGAAGAATGAACCAAAGTTGCTTCCGGAAAATCAAGCAAAATACAAAGAGATTTTAGATAGACACGGTATTAAAAAGGACTCCGACTTTTATGTATTTATGTCTGAATATGGTGGAGATATTGACGGTACTCTCGGCTACATGATAAATGTACCTGAAGATTTGTCCGATACAGATAATAGTGTAACATATTCTTTGCGACAAAATGAAGGAGTACCCGATGAATATATCTCTTTGTTTGATTTTGAGTACGAGGATTATCTACTATATAACCTAGTAGATGATTCAGTCGTACTTTTGCCGGGCGGAAATATTGAGTGTCTGAGCAATAATACCTTTGATAAAAAATGGGATAGCTTTAATAGTTTTCTTGAAGATTTCTTAGGATAGAATACTTCACAAATATTGATAACACGCCGGGATAACGGACTTACGCCGTTCCCCGTCCAGCCATTAGATACAATTAGATATGAATATACCTACTGCAATAAAGGAAATACTTGTTCATAACCATTGGGATGAATTTAACTTTCAAATGATGTCGGATTGTTACGCTGAT
>NZ_NFJG01000205.1:0-2702 GCF_002159755.1 Bacteroides sp. An269 | reverse complement strand
TGAGCTTCACCGGCGAGCATGCGTTCAAGCACTGCATGAGCCTCGTCAAGTTCAATTTTTTGGAGGGCGAAGGCGTTGACTTCAGCGAAAAAATTCTTAAACACTGCATATTAGAGGGTCTGAAGACTGTAGGCACTTTCAACACCACTACCGGTGAAACCGCCCTGACTGTCAACTATCCCTCGCCGATTACCATGTGGTTTGACGACGGCGCCACCACCTCGCAACTCTTCATTTTCCCGCAGACATTGGATTTTACAACGCCCCTTAACCTGAGTGTGGTGTACAACGGCGTGGAATACACAGCCACGCTGCCGAATCCATCCAAGCCCGTAGCGAATCAGTTCTCCGCAGGCTATGCCTACACCTACAACATAACGCTCAGCAACAAGGGCATCACGGTGGAAGAACCGGAGATTACCCCGTGGGAACCCGGAGAAACGAACAATGTAAGCATCACGCTGTAAGCCCCACATACCGCTGCCCCGGCGCATGCGTCAAGCCGGAGCTGCCCATAGATATTATGGTGCGACGGCCGCCTTCGCAGGCGGCGGCAGCACAAAACGAAAACAAATAAAAAACATCACGATATGAAGAAAAGACATTCCATCCGGATACTTCTCGCCGCAGCCGCGCTGCTCCTTGCCACGGCTGCCTGCACGAAGGACGAACTGGCGGACGGCGACCGTCTGCCCGAAGGACAATACCCGCTGGAGATAGCCCGCATCACCCTCGGAGTGGAGGGCGGCGAGGCGCAGCCCTGGGGCGCACCGGCGACGCGCGTCAGCGAGGACGGGGACGGCAAAAGCAGCACGTTCGACGCGGACGACAAGTTCGCCGTGCAGATAGACGGCGAGGGAGAGGTCGGCACCTACACCGTGCAGAACGACGGCTCCGCCGAAGCCGAAACACCCCTGTATTGGAGCGACAGGGACGAGGGCCACACCGTCACCGCCTGGTACCCCGCCACGGGCGGCACCCTCGACCTCAGCGACCAGCAGATTAACGGTCTTGCCTACCTGCTGAGCGGTACGGGCACGGGCGACTACCTGACACCCGTCAAGCTGACCTTTACCCACCAGCTGACCAAGGTGCGCGTCACGCCTTCGAACAATGCACTCGGCGAGGTGCAGAGCCTCCAGCTCTATACCTACACCCAATGCACTTATGAAAAAGGGAAAGTAGTGCAAGGCACAGACGAGGGCTGGATAAAGATGAAGAAGTGCGAATATACCGAAAACGGCGCAACCATCACTTGCTGGGAGGCGAACGTGGTGCCCGGCTACACAATAACCAAGCTGCAGGCAAACGGCACCGAGGAACGCAACCTCTCTGCCGCCATCACCCCCGAAGCGGGCAAGTTCTACAACATCACGCTGAACAAGGACAAGGGATATACCGACGACGGACAGGGCAACTACACCGTGACCTCCGCCGAGGGCCTGAAGAACATCGCCAAGCTGGTGAACGAAGAATGGAAGTTAGGCATCAATATCACCCTGACGGCCGACATCGACCTGAAGGGCATCGACTGGACACCGATAGGCAAAGATGATAACAAAGCATACACCGGCACCTTCGACGGCAATGGCAAGACCATCACGGGGCTGACCGTTACGGGAAGTGACCGATATACGGGTCTGTTCGGCTTCATCAAAGGCACGGTGAAGAACGTGGTGCTGACAGAAATAAACATAACAAGTGGCACGTTCGTCGGCGGCGTGGCGGGATGGAGCTTTGGCGGCAACATTGAAAACTGCTCGGTGTCGGGCAGCGTCAGCGGTAGCGACGTAGGCGGTGTGGTGGGCTATCAACAGGGCGGTTCCATCACCGGATGCAGTTCCTCGGCCACAGTGAAGGGAACGCAGCGGGCAGGCGGCGTGGCAGGTGCAACGAATTCCGGTGCCACCCTGACCGCCTGCTATGCCACGGGCGACGTGACCGTTGAAAATGACGGTCCAAACAACGCCTGTGCCGGCGGCGTGGTGGGATCCAACGCATACAGCACCGTCATTGCCTGCTATGCCGCGGGTAACGTCAGCGGTACCGGAAGCGGTACCATCCATGTAGGCGGCGTGGTGGGAGAAAACTATGCCACCGTGACCGCCTGCTACTGGAGCGGCCTCCCCGACAATGACAACGGCGGAGCCACGAAGGTGGACGGCACAACCGTTACCTGGCAGAACGCCGTTGATGCCATGAACGCCGCCCTGCAGAACGCAGGCTCAGAGTGGCGTTACGAACTCACCGGAGCATTGCCTACCTTGAAGAAACAGTGAACCGTCGGGCGGGAAAAGTTCCGCCCGAAACGGAAGATAACCGAAGTATAACCCCAATAAAGAAAGGAACTCCCATTCCGGGCGGGAGTATTGTGCCCGGTAACATCATACAGACACCGCAGCCCGCTACCGTAAGGTCAGTGGGCTGCATTTTAATAAGGAGAAAAGAATAATATAAAAAATGAGGTAACCCGCATGAAACAGAAAACAATAGCAACCAGACACCTGCGCACCAAGATAGCGGCAGGATATGTGCTGATACTATTCGTCATTTTCGGCATCGTCTATATTTGGCTCAACGAACAGCACAGACGACAGGAATTAGAGATTACAAGCCAAAAGATAAGATGTTTACGCAAGGACATACACGAGGTATATGTTAAAATGGTGGATTTATCCCTTATTGGTGAGACCGTGCTGGAC
>NZ_NFJG01000204.1:0-2746 GCF_002159755.1 Bacteroides sp. An269 | reverse complement strand
ATCTGACGAAGAACAGGAGCGAAAAAGACCAAAAAATCGCCCAAAGCACACACGAAAACGTATACATCAAGCCAAGAAAAACTTTTTGGAGAAATTCAAAACAGCTTCTCAGTGTTGTCCGTAAATTCCTTATACTCTAGGAGACAGATTTCCTGTCTTTAGTCACCCCGGTAATAGTATAGTAAAGCGTGACGGGCGATGAAATCCAGATTCTTTTGTACCAGGTCTGTGTTTTTCCCTTCTGGAAGTGATGCATCGGGAAGTAAGCCGTTGCGGATGCAGTAGGTGAGCAGGTCGGGAGGGCAGAGGCTTTCTTCTGTCAGCAACCGGAAAGCGTTGGCTTGCGCCAGGCTATGGTCATACATCGGATTGTTTTTGTCGGCTATGTATTCGCAGATGTCTTTTGCCAGAAGGATTCCTTTGGCGGGATTCGTCATCAGAATGAAATTGCGGTGTGTTTTCATTTGCGGCAAAGTGTGGTTGTCGTCATCTTGCCAGTGCAATGTATCGACCAGGAAGCGTCGAAGTTCACCGTATCCGTTCAGGTAAACAATGGAAGTTCCGTCGGTTCCTTCGGTGAAGTCCCGGTAGATTTTCTCATTAGCCGCGGCTATGTGTGGAGGTAATACAGGTTCTTCTGTGAACAATCCTTTTATTGCTTTCCAGTCGGTGTTGTCCGAAAGTATGCTTATCCATTCGTGGAGAAACAGTGCCAAGGGACCTGTTGGCATAATGAACCGGTCGTTAGGTGCTACGTGGTTGATATAAGGATACATCGAAGGTTCGGTCAGGTACGTGTGCCCGAAAAGCCAGGTCAATTTGCGGTCGGCATCGGTTTCACTATCGAAAGAAGCAAAATAATTTTTCAGTACAGGATTTTCAGGTGCTTCCTCGTATGCTTTGTCCAGGATGGAGTAAAAGCTTTGTGCCAGGTTGGTGATACGGGTATCTTCGGGATTAAGGTAGCTGGAAGTTATTCCGGCCTTCTGCCAGGTGTTCCAAATCAGGAAACGCAAATCTTCCTCGTTGATTTCATCGGGATAATAGGAAGCATCGATAGTATAAAATGGAAGCATGGTACCGTATAGTCTTTGGTGCTCGCCGGTAAAGCTTTGCCAGAGTTGCAGGCCGGATATTTGATCTTCAAGATATGCCGAAGCATAGAGCGCCAGCTTTTTGCGGAGAGCTTCGGGCAGTCCTGTCGTAGTGCATGCATGGAACAGGCGGTTGGCAAGTTCCACGAAATAAATGTCGGAAGGCTGTAGGGTTGTATAAGGATGAATTTGCAGCCAGTCGTTTGCGTAAATGTTTTTTTGCTTCATGAGAGTGCTATGTTTTAGTGTTTGGCAAAGAGGGTAATAAGTAAGGAGGTTCCGGCAAGGCAGACACCGGTCAGGGTGACGCCTGTCCATCCGGCATGGTGCCAAAAGGTTCCGGCGAGAAAAGTCCCGAAAGCACCTCCGATGAAATAAGTAGTCATGAAAATTGTGTTGACACGGTTTGCGGCACGTGGAGCCAGCGAAAGGGCACAAGTCTGATTGCTGATTTGTATGCATTGCATGCCAATGTCTATCAGGATGATGCCGGCAATGATGCCTGCGTAACTATTCTGGAAAAGGTAGAGGAGACACCACGATGCAATCATAATGCCACAACCGATGAAATTGAAACGCCTTACTCCGTAGCGGTGTACATATCTCCCGACGAAAGATGCCGTCAAGGCTCCTGCCATGCCGCATAGTCCCAGCATTCCAATGATGTTGTTTCCTGCATAAAAGGGAGCTTGGCTCATCTTGAATGCAAGACAAGCCCACAAGGTAAGAAAACATCCGAAACAAAGTCCGGCACGGAAAGATACCAGGCGGAGTGTGGCATTCTGCCGGATGAGTGTAAAGACCGATTTCATCAATCCCCAATAGCTTCCTTTAAAATTGGAAGGCATGTCGGGTAATGTGCGTATGATGATGAAAATGCAAGCCAGCATCATGCCTGCCGCAATGTAGAAAATGGTCCGCCATCCCCAGTATTCGCCTACAATGCCACTTATCACGCGTGACCCTAGTATACCGGTCAGCAGTCCGCTGATGAGTAGTCCTACATTTTGGGCTTTCTTTTCGGGGCGTGAAAACTGGGCAGCTATTGGGATGAAGATTTGAGGCATGACCGAACAGATACCCGTGATGAGCGAGGCAAGCAAAATAAAATGGATGTTTGTCGCTACCGCTATGCCGAACAGTGATGCTGAAAGCAGCAGAAAATTGACAACGATAATGTTTCGCCGGTTATAGAGGTCGCCAAGTGGAATGATGAACAGCAGTCCTGCCGCATAACCTATCTGGGTGGTCATGGGAATGAGATTGGCGGTAAATTCAGAAATATCCAACTCATCGCTGATACGATTCAACAATGGTTGGTTGTAATAAAGGTTGGCTACCGAGATGCCTGCAATGATGGCTAGTGTCCACAGCAGTGAGGCGGGTAAGCCTTTGTTCTCTTCCAATGTTTGTTTCATGTCAAGGAAATCATTTTTCGTTAAGTGGCGCAAAGTTAAGAAACTATTTTGAGATAGACCGCTATCTTCCTCGTAGTAGAGACGTAAAATTTTGCGTCTTTGCAAGAAATCATCCCTGATTCATGATAAGAAGCTGTTTTGAATTTCTCCAAAAAGTTTTTCTTGGCTTGATGTATCCGTTTTCGTGTGTGCTTTGGGCGATTTTTTGGTCCTTTTCGCTCCTGTTCTTCGTCA
>NZ_NFJG01000203.1:0-2750 GCF_002159755.1 Bacteroides sp. An269 | reverse complement strand
TGACGAAGAACAGGAGCGAAAAGGACCAAAAAATCGCCCAAAGCACACACGAAAACGGATACATCAAGCCAAGAAAAACTTTTTGGAGAAATTCAAAACAGCTTCTAAAATCTTTCCGGAATATGAAGGAAAATGCTTACCTTTGCACGCAAACTTGATTTATTAGAAAAACAACGTGACAAGAAAGAAGAAAGAACTTCCTTTACTGGAAAAGGTAACGATAACGGATGTGGCGGCAGAGGGAAAAGCTGTTGCCAAGGTGAATGATTTGGTCATCTTTGTGCCATACGTAGTGCCGGGCGATGTTGTCGATTTGCAAGTCAAGCGGAAGAAAAACCATTATGCGGAAGCTGTAGCCGTAAAGTTGCACGAAAAGTCTCCGATGCGTGCAGAGCCGTTTTGCGAGCATTACGGTGTGTGTGGCGGATGCAAGTGGCAATGTCTGGCGTATGCCGACCAGATTCGGTACAAGCAAAAGCAAGTGTATGACAATCTGACCCGCATCGGGAAAATCGAATTGCCGGAAATCAGCCCCATCATCGGTTCGGAAAAGACGATGTATTATCGCAATAAGCTGGAATTCACATTCTCGAACAAGCGTTGGCTGACCGAAGAAGAAGTGAAGCAGGATGTGAAATACGAGCAGATGAATGCAGTGGGTTTTCATATCCCCGGTGCGTTCGACAAAGTACTTGCCATCGAGAAATGCTGGCTCCAGGATGATATTTCCAATCAAATCCGCAACGCTATCCGCGACTATGCATACGAACATCAGTATGCTTTTTTCAACCTGCGCACGCAAGAAGGCATGTTGCGCAATATGATGGTACGCACTTCTTCGACCGGAGAGTTGATGGTCTTGTTGCAATGCAAGATTGTGAATGACGAGGAATTGGAGAAAATGAAGGAACTCCTTCAATTTGTGGCGGACAAGTTCCCTCAAATCACCTCCTTATTATATGTGGTCAATAACAAATGCAACGATACAATCGGCGATTTGGATGTATGCGTATTCAAAGGGAAAGACCATATTTTCGAAGAGATGGAAGGGCTTCGGTTCAAGGTAGGTCCCAAGTCATTCTATCAGACCAATTCAGAACAAGCCTATAATTTATATAAGGTAGCCCGTGACTTTGCCGGATTAACGGGCAATGAGCTGGTATATGATTTGTATACCGGAACCGGAACCATCGCTAATTTCGTTTCCCGTCAGGCTAAAAAGGTAATAGGAATCGAATATGTGCCCGAAGCGATAGAGGATGCCAAAGTCAATTCAGAATTGAACGGCATAAAGAATACCTTGTTTTATGCAGGCGATATGAAAGATATCCTGACCGAAGATTTTATCCGCACGCATGGACGGCCCGATGTGATCATTACCGACCCGCCTCGGGCAGGCATGCATGGCGATGTCATTCAGGTGATATTGGCGGCAGAACCGGAACGCATCGTTTATGTGAGTTGCAATCCGGCTACACAAGCCCGCGATTTGCAGTTACTCGATGTGAAATATAAAGTAAAGGCAGTCCAGCCGGTAGATATGTTTCCACATACGCATCATGTGGAAAATGTGGTATTGTTAGAAAAGAAAATTCATTAAAAAATAATAGACGTGGCAATAAAAGACTTTAAGACAAACAAGCCTATTAAGGCGCATGCTACTTCGAAATATACAACTTACCGGGTAACCGAACCTGCCGGATTGATGGAATTCCTGATGAAGAAAATGGCAGGAATAAGCCGCACACGGGTTAAAGCTTTATTGACTAACCGGGTGGTATTGGTGGACAATACGATTCAGACGCTTTACAATTATCCGTTGCAACCGGGCATGTGTGTGCAAATCAGCCGGGAAAAGCACAAACACGAATTCCATCATCCGATGCTGAAGATTTTGTATGAAGATGCATACATCATCGTTGTCGAAAAAAAAGAAGGGTTGCTCTCGGTTGCTACAGAACGTCAAAAAGAGCGGACGGCACAACATATATTAAATGAGTATGTAAAACGGATTCATAAAGGGAACCGGATTTATGTCGTCCACCGCCTGGATAGGGAAACATCAGGTATTATGATGTATGCCAAAGATGAAAAAACGCAGCATACATTACGTGATAACTGGCACGACCTTGTGCGCGACCGCCGCTATGTAGCAATTGTACAAGGAGAGATGGAACAAGATGAAGGCACGGTATGTTCTTGGCTTACCGACCGTAAGCTATACGTAAGTTCCTCTCCGGTAGATGACGGAGGCAAATATTCGGTGACTCATTATCACACCATCAAGCGTGCCAATGGCTTTTCGTTATTGGAATTGCAACTGGAAACGGGGCGGAAAAATCAGATTCGCGTACACATGCAATCATTAGGGCATCCCGTTGTAGGAGACGAACGTTATGGATGCGAAATGAATCCGTTGGAAAGATTGGCCCTTCATGCCTTTAAATTGTGTTTTTACCATCCAGTAACACACGAATGGATGGAGTTTGAGACCCCATACCCCACTCCTTTCAAGACATTGATGCTAAGAAGATAAGAAAAAACTGTTTTCGAGGATGTTTTCTCGATTTTATGAGAATGATAGCGGGCTATCCGACGAATAAAATTTGCAAAATAAACCTAAGCAAAGTTTAAACAGACTCTAAGAAGCTGTTTTGAATTTCTCCAAAAAGTTTTTCTTGGCTTGATGTATCCGTTTTCGTGTGTGCTTTGGGCGATTTTTTGGTCTTTTTCGCTCCTGTTCTTCGTCA
>NZ_NFJG01000202.1:0-2798 GCF_002159755.1 Bacteroides sp. An269 | reverse complement strand
CGCTCCTGTTCTTCGTCAGATAGCCCGCTATCTTCCTCATCACAGAAGCGGAAATGCCTCAAAAACTCATCCCAAATCATCGCACGATAAATTCAAAACAGCTTCTAAAGTGCCACACGCGAATATGCCGGTTTGTCTATTGAACAAAAATCCTTGTCCAAGTATTTGTAATAACCGGTGATGGCAATCATTGCAGCATTGTCTGTTGTATAGCCAAATTTAGGAATATAGATTTTCCATCCGTATTTTGCAGCATGCTCGCGGAATGCATTGCGCAACCCGTTGTTTGCCGATACACCTCCGGCAACCGCCACTTCAGTAATACCTGTATCTTTTACAACCTTACGCAACTTATCCATTAAGATATCGACAATCGTTTTTTCCAGCGACGCGGCCAAATCGGTTTTATGATGTTCTATAAAATCCGGTTCATCCTTCAACCAGTCACGAAGTGAATAAAGAAACGATGTCTTTAATCCACTAAAACTATAATCGTATCCCCCAATATGTGGTTTGCTGAATGTAAACGCATCCGGATTTCCCTGACGTGCCAGTTTGTCAATAATCGGTCCGCCGGGATAACCCAACCCCATCACTTTCGAACATTTGTCGATAGCTTCTCCGGCCGCATCATCGATGGTCTGTCCCAACACCTGCATGTCATTGTAGGCATTTACACGAATTATCTGCGAATTACCACCCGACACCAGTAAACAAATGAACGGAAACTTAGGCTGATCCGTATCTTCCTCAGACTCTTTAATAAAATGCGCCAACACATGACCCTGCAAGTGATTGACATCCACCAAAGGGATACCTAAAGCCAAAGCCAATCCCTTGGCAAAAGAAACGCCTACCAGCAACGAACCCATCAGTCCGGGACCACGGGTAAAAGCAATGGCACTTAGCTGTTCTTTCGTCACGCCTGCCCGCTTTAACGCTTCGTGCACCACTGGCACAATATTCTGCTGGTGTGCACGTGAAGCCAGTTCGGGCACTACCCCTCCATAAGCTTCGTGTACAGCCTGGCTGGCAATGACACTGGAGAGCAACACCCCATTGCGGATAACGGCAGCAGACGTATCGTCGCACGAAGACTCTATTCCTAATATTATTATATCGTTATTCATAATCAGTAATTAATCAATGTGACAATGTGGCAATGTATCAATGTGCTAATGTGAGAATGTGGTAATGTGAAAATTAATTAGCAAATTAGCAAATTAACACATTAGTACATTAGTACATTAGCACATTAACAAATTAGCACATTAGCAAATTATTCTTAATACGTCAATATCTCCAGTCCATTATCGGTCATTACGTAAGTATGTTCCCACTGGGCAGATGGCAGCTCGTCTTCCGTCACTACTGTCCAGCCGTCTTCCTCATCAATAAATACTTCCCATGTGCCCATATTAATCATCGGTTCGATGGTAAACACCATTCCAGGTACCAGCAACATGCCTGTACCTTTCCGTCCGTAATGCAGCACATCAGGTTCTTCATGAAAGTCCAACCCTACCCCATGTCCGCATAAATCACGTACCACAGAGAAACCATTTTTTTTGGCATGTTTTTCGACTGCATGCCCGATATCACCTACGAAACCAAAAGGTTGGGCAGCATCGGCACCGATATCCATACACTCGCGTGCCACCTGTACAAGCTTTTCTTTCTCCGGGGTTGTCTTCCCGATAATAAACATACGTGATGCATCTGCATAATATCCATTAAGGATTGTAGTGCAATCTACGTTAATAATATCACCTTCTTCCAAGATTTCGTCTTCCGAAGGAATGCCGTGGCATACCACTTCATTAATAGAGGTGCATACACTTTTTGGGAAACCCTCATATCCCAAACAGGCAGGAATGCCACCATGATTCACCGTATAATCGTAAACGATTCTGTCTATTTGAGCAGTACTCATCCCCTCACGGATTTCTTCTGCCACCTTGTCAAGCACAGCCGTATTCAGCAGACCGCTGCGCCGTATGCCTTCTATCTGCTCTGGAGTCTTGATTAAATCACGAGACGGGACCAAATGCCCTTTGTTCTGGTAATAAAGTACCTTTTTGTCCAGCTCGGTCAATTCTGTGCCCTTAGGCACCCTCCAGTTTAGCTTCTTCCTTTTTACCATAATCTTGATTCGAATTAAAATCTACCTGCAAAGGTAGAAATTTCTCGTTAAATCAAAAAGCAACCGACAAAATTTGATAATCATACTTTTCACGACTGCGCTTTCGACCATAATAAAACAGTTTCCAAACTTGATTAATGCCTTTTGCGTTTAAAAGTAAAAAAAGGAAAAGAAAAAGTTGAAAGTTTGGACAAAAATCGTTTACTTTGCCTATAAAATTTGAGCACCTTGATTTAATATTAATTAAAACCGAAACAAAATGAACAAAATTCAAATTGGCGAACATGCAGGCATTGTCTGGAATAAATTAAAAGACAACCGCCATTGGGAGTATGACGAACTCAAAAAAGCGACAGGATTGACCGACAGAGACCTTAATGCAGCCATCGGCTGGCTGGCACGCGAAGACAAAATCGATTTTGACATGGACGAACATGGCGATAGGATTTTCCTGACAGTCAATGTCTATATCGGATAAATTTAAAAATGAAGAATGAAGAATTCTTTGTGGGAGAAGCAGTTCATCATCCTCAAAGAATTCTTCTATTCTTAGAAGCTGTTTTGAATTTCTCCAAAAAGTTTTTCTTGGCTTGATGTATCCGTTTTCGTGTGTGCTTTGGGCGATTTTTTGGTCTTTTTCGCTCCTGTTCTTCGT
>NZ_NFJG01000201.1:0-2862 GCF_002159755.1 Bacteroides sp. An269 | reverse complement strand
TGTCATAACTTTATTGTTTGGTACCTTTAAAGATATAACATTTTTCCAATTGACCGACTGATTTGAGATCTGAAGATGCTTATAACATTATTCTTGAATCAATTCAAAAACAGTTTCTTATAAAAGAATACATTTTTAGACACATAAATTAAAACAATCGTGACATGTATAAAAATATCACATTACTGATTTTATGTTTACTTACATTAAATATCTATTCACAAAATGATAGTATTATTAAATTAAGGATAAATAATAATGTTCACTATTTTGAAAATTATTATAAACGTCCTATTTCCCTAATTCATTATAATAATCATACAGATTTTGGAATAAGAAAGAATACATACATGAATAAAATATTTGATATGAAATGCTATAAGTATGATGCCTTTCCAAATTTCATAAATCATTCCAATACTTTTTTCTATGATTATAATAGATGGGGAAAAATTACATCTTACATGTATGGTCAAAGTTCTCAAAATACACTTCCTGGTATTGGCATTATTAATCAAGCATCATTAATATATCAGAAAAATTTTAATTCGTATTTTGATATTAAGATAGGAATTAATGCTATAAAATACCATTTACCCAACTTAAAACAAAGCGGACAATCTTTTGGCCTATTGGGATCTGCTACATATTTACCTACAGAAAAACTACACATCAGTATTTTTGGTTGTTATACTCCTAACAATATATACAATTTTAATAATTCATATTATGGTACTACAATAGGTTATGAATTTTCAGAGCGAGTCGGTATAGAAGTTGGAGTACAAAGATATTACGATGCTCAGAATGGTTGGAAAACAGTTCCAATTTTCATACCTTATTATAAATTTGAAAAGTTTGATTTAGGAATTGATATTGGAGGTATATTATACGAAATTGTAAGAAGTATAAAAGATAATAAACAACAAAATAAAATGTTACCAATACGCCTTCCTCCTAGAAATTAAAGATTGTCTTAACTTTAAAAAGGTTGACTATTTGAACGCTACACCAAGCATATTTATATAGGTAACCAAACTATCGAATCAAAAATCGGTGAGTTTGCATCCTATGGTTCGACCTCGAGACACATACAATATGCAGTAAGGAAGATGCCGTACATGCGCTTCCTTGATTTATCTTGTAAGCATTCTATTTTCCGCCTTGACACACATCATAGCCTAACCTATCTTTGCGCCGTAACCTTTAACAACAATGATTATGGCAAAAGAAAAAGTAAACTACCAGGAGGTATATGACCTCTACCAGTTATGCAGCTTCGCATCCGTGGGATAAAATTGATTGAATATCAACCTATAAAGTGATTTTTAAGGGTAGACTATTATAATATTAGCAAGTTAAAATTAGTATCAACCAAACAAATCATAGAATGAATAAAAGAATTATAATAAATTGCTCACTTCTTTTGTTTTGTAGTGTTTCTTTTGGGCAAAAATTAAGTCCTGCCCAGCAAATGGCCGATTTTGACACTTTATGTACAAAATTAGAATATGTACACCCCGACCTTTATCTCTATCAGTCAAGAGAAGAGTATGAAAACAACAAAATCAAGATTAAGTCCTCCATGACTGATTCTATCAGCATATCCGACTTCTATCTGAAAATAGCCCCTTTTATGGCTAATATAAAGGATGGTCATAGTATGATGCTGCCGCCTATTACCAACGACCTGATTGCGAATGCAAAGAAAGATGGCAAGACAATGCCATTGAGAATAAAAGTATCCGGAGATTTCTTTATTGTAGATTATCCGGTGATTGATAATTCCATGGTTTGTGAAGGTGATACGATTCTCGGAATTAACGGAATCCATTCAAAAGATATACTTGGACGGATGTATAGCCTTTGGGGTTCGGAGAAAGGTAATGGCATTAAGGAAGGCAGTGTAAACGCCTATTGGTCTCCATTGTTGTGGTACATGTACAGATGGGGCGAGTCGTATGAGTTTACGATAAAACGTGGTGATAAAATGGAAGAGATACGTTTGGAAGGAGTTCCGCAAAGTGTGGCTATAAAGGTCATCAAAGAAAGACAATCCCAGAAAAAGCCTGAAAGTTTCAGTTGTTGTTTCTCTTCCGATTTCACAAAGGCAACTCTCACCATTCGCAATGTATTTCAGGAAACTGAACTAAAGGTATTTTGTGATTCAGTCTTTAAGGAAATAAACCGGAGAAAAATAAAGGATATAATTATTGACTTACGAAATAACACAGGGGGTTCAAGCAAGTGTGTGGATAGGCTTATTTCCTATTTTCCACATCCGGACTATTCGCTATATTCTAAGAGTCAGTTGAAGGTCAGTGCATATTCCAAAGCCTATAATAAAGACAGGCATCCGGAAATATACAGTCAAATCTGCAATTTGCCGGATGGAGGACTTTTTGTTATAGAAGCTACTCCCGTCAAGAGTAATTTGAAAGAAGCTAATCTATATCATGGTAAAACAACTATTCTTGTGAATAACAAGACTTACTCTGGTGCATCCACTTTGGCCCATACGATGAAGAGGTTAGGTATCGCGAGAGTGAAAGGAGAAACAGGATGCCCTGATGTATATTTCGGTAATTATCTGCATTTTACATTGCCAAATTCCAAGATAGATTATTATATCAGTTTCTCTAAGTTTTATGAGTAAAAACAATTGATAAAATGAAAAAGATTATTAGAGTTTATGTAATTTAGATTTGTTATATATCGCGCATACGCGTACCTTTGCAACATGAATTACCACAACCATAAAGACAACAGCAAAAGTTTCCGTGCCTTGACGGGAGTTAGCCATGAACAGTTTTGTGCGCTTCTCCCTTATTTCGAGGCTGCGCATGAGGACTATTTGTCCGA
>NZ_NFJG01000200.1:0-3175 GCF_002159755.1 Bacteroides sp. An269 | reverse complement strand
GCTCCAGTCAGGTCTGGCAGGAGCTCTTCCTTCCGTGCCGGGCATGCCTGTGGCCAAGTTCGGCGACCTGTCCGTGGGCATCGACACGCACCCCACGGTCACGCCGCCTTCCCCCGTCATGCCCGTGCCGCACGTGGGCAAGGTGTACGACCTCCTGGCCGACCTCATGGCAAGCCTGGCAACGGCCATCCCCCCGTCCGCGGGCGGCGTGGCAGGCGTGGCGGGCAGCATACTCAAGGGCATGGCCCCGTCCGTGAAGGTCCACGGCCAGTGGATCGCCCAGGCGGGCATCGGCATCGTGCACCTGCCGGCCTACGTCCTGCATTCCGCCCCGCTGGTCAGCGGCATGTCCGAGTCCGAGATGTGGATGGGCAGCTCTACGGTACTGGCGGACGGCGCCCCCTGTTCCGCCCTGACGCATCCGGCCCTCTCCTGCAACATAGTGGGAATACCGACCGTCCCCCGCAAGGGCAAGCCCAAGAAGGTAAGCAAGGCGCTGATGGCCCCCACCTCCATGCTGTCCACCATCACTTCGGCGGGCAAGCCGGTGCTTGTCGGAGGCCCGCCCACCATCGACATGTTCGCCCTGGCCATGAAATTCGGCCTCAAGGGACTGGGTAAGTTATGGAAAAAGCTGGGCGACAAGTTCCAGGCACTGATTGACAGGCTGAGAAAGGAAGGGAAAAACAGGCTGGCGGACATTCTCCAGCCCATCAAGTGCAAGACGTTCGGCGAGCCGGTGGATGCCGCCACAGGCAGGGTGTACCACACCAACGTGGACTTCGAGCTTCCCGGCCCCATCCCCATCGTCTGGGAGCGCACCTATTACAGCGACGCCGCCGTGGACGGGCCGCTGGGCTACAACTGGCACCACAGCTACAACCTGGGCATACGCCGCCTGGAGGAAGAGGCGTTCCTTTTCCGCCACGCCGACGGGCGCGAGTCCTTCCTGCCCGTGCTGGAACCCGGCGGTTCCTATTTCGACCGCAAGGAGCAGCTTCTCTGGACACTCGACGCACAGGGCTACCTGCTCACCGACATCCGGGGGCTCCAATACCGTTTCGGCGGGCCGGAAAACCGTTTCGGATACCGCATGGTGTCGGAGATTTCCACAAAAGACGGGTTCCGCATCCGTTTCGAGTACGCTTCCGCCGGACGCCTGTCGGGCATCATATCCTCCCGTGGCGAACGCCTGAAAGTGGAAACCGACGGGCTGGGCCGCGTATGCTGCGTGTCCATCCGGCAGGACAACGAGGAGGTCAAGCTGGTCCGCTACCGGTACGACGGACGGGGCGACATGGTGGAGACCACCGACGCGCTGGATGTCAGCAAGCATTTCGTCTATGCCGACGGACACCTGCTCGTGCAGCTCACCAACCAGGGAGGCATGTCCTTCCATTGGGAATATGAAGGCAGGGGCGAAAATGCCCGGTGTGTGCATACGTGGGGCGACGGCGGCGTGATGGAATACTTCATCCGCTACGCCAAGGGGTGCACCCGCATCCGCAACGGCGAGGATGCCGAGACCGAATACTACTACGGCGAGGACAGGCTCATCTACAAGATCGTGGATGCCAACGGCGGGATTACCCGCCAGCAGTACAACGACTATCAGGAGCTGGAGGTCACGGTCAATCCCGAAGGATATACCCGCAAGACGGCCTACAACGAGTTCGGGCAGCCCGTCCGCATCACGGACGAGAACGGCGAGGACACGTTCTTGAATTACGACAAGAACCGCAACCTGACCTCGCTCCGCACACCGGAAGGCAGGGAGCTGTCATGGGACTATGACGAACAGGACCGTGTCGTCAGCCGCACCACGCTCAGCGGGGAAACGGTGGAATACACCTACGACGGCGGAGTCCTGCGCACCATTACCGACGGGCGGGGACGGGTTTACACGCTCACCTTCAACGACAGGTACGACCTCGAACTGTTGCAGTTCCCCAACGGGCTGTTCCGCCGTTGGGAATACGACGGCAGGGGCAGGCTCGTGCAGGCGGTGGACGTGAAAGGCAACGCCACCCGCTACGCCTACGACCGTGCCGACAACCTCATCCGCCTTGAGGAGCCGGACGGCAACGTGCACCGTTTCGAGTACGACGCCATGGGCAACCTGATCCATGCCACCGACAACATCCGTGAGGTCAGGTTCACCTACGGGGCTCTGGGCGTGCTGAAAAGCCGTGAGCAGGAGCGGCACCGCATCACCTTCGGCTACAACAGCGAGCTGCAGCTCCGCCGCATCGGGAACGAGGCGGGCGACAACTATTTCTTCGGGCTGGACGGGCTGGGCCAGGTCATTACGGAGACAGGCTTCGACGGCATCCGCCGCGAGTACGAGCGTGACGGGGCGGGACGAGTCACACGGGTGAACCGTCCCGGCGGCAAATGGACCGAATACCTATACGACGGGCTGGACCACATCCTGAAGGAGGAACAGTACGACGGCGAGGTCTCCCTTTACACGTATGACAAGGACGGCCTGCTCGTCAAGGCACAGAACGCGGAGAACCTGCTGGAGTTCATCCGTGATAGAAAGACAGGACTGGTCACCGGGGAAAAACAGGGAGAATATACCGTCAGCCGCACGTATGACAGCGAGGGAAACTGCACCCGCATCACCAGCAGCCTGGGGGCGGACATCCGCCATACATACGACCGGGAGGGTAACTTGCAGGCCATGCAGTCGGGCGAAGGCTGGCAGGCGTCCTGGGTGCGTGACAACACGGGGCTGGAGGTGCAGCGCACCTTCTCCGGCGGCGTGACCGTCAGGACGGAGCGCGACCGTTTCGGGCGCGAGGTGCGCAAGTCCGTGCGGGCGGGCGGCATCGAGCGCGGGGCGTACCGTTATGAGTGGGGCATCGCTAATCGGTTGCTCGCCAAGGAGAACGAGCTGACGGGAACGGTCATGCGCTACGACTACGACCGTTTCGACTTCCTCATCCGCCAGGAAACGACAGACGGTTCCGAGACGGACGTGATTTACCGCGTGCCGGACTTCGTGGGCAACTTATTTGAAACGCCGGAGAGGAAAGACCGCAAGTACGGTGCGGGAGGACGGCTTCTGGAAGACCCGGATTGCCTTTACCACTACGACGACGAGGGAAACCTTATTTTCCGCGAGTTCAAGGAGTTGCAGGACAACGCCGTGCCCCATGACCGCAAGCGC
>NZ_NFJG01000020.1:0-46954 GCF_002159755.1 Bacteroides sp. An269 | reverse complement strand
GAAGCTGTTTTGAATTTATCGTGCGATGATTTGGGATGAGTTTTTGAGGCATTTTCGCTTCTGTGATGAGGAAGATAGCGGGCTATCTGACGAAGAACAGGGGCGAAAAAGACCAAAAAATCGCCCAAAGCACACACGAAAACGTATACATCAAGACAAGAAAAACTTTTTGGAGAAATTCAAAACAGCTTCTCATATAAAAAGGAACCATGACAAATGTTCCGTCATGATTCCTTCCTCATATTTCCGCACATTGTCCGATAACGGACCTACAACTATCAATTAGCCATTTCTGAAATGAACTTGATGCGCACCAACCGGATTTCTTCTTCCGTATAATCACCTCCCAGCTCACTCATGGCATCGTCTATCTTGTCTGTAGTAGACTCTTTGAAATAATCATAAATATCAAGCATGTGGTCTTCATCCATGACTTCTTCCAAAAAGTAATCGATATTCAGTTTTGTGCCAGAATAGACTATAGCCTCGATTTCATCAAGCAATTCATTAAATTCGATTCCTTTTGCTACAGCTATGTCATCAAGCGCTACTTTACGGTCAATACTTTGAATAATAGAGACTTTCAGTTTCGACTTATTGGCAACTGTACGCACACGCAAATCTTCCGGACGGTCGATTTCGTTCTCCTCGCAATGCTTCTTGATCAAATCGCAGAACTCCTGTCCGTAACGTTTAGCCTTACCGGCACCCACTCCCGGAATATTCTGCAGTTCCTCCAATGTTATCGGATAGATGGTAGCCATTGCTTCCAACGACGGATCCTGAAATATGACATAAGGCGGTACATCCAGTTTCTTTGACATCTTCTTGCGCAAATCTTTCAGCATAGAGAACAGCACCGGATCAACGGCACACGAAGCACCGCCGCGCATCGGCACGTCTTCGATTTCTTCTTCATCGAAATCTGTATCTTCTACAATCTTGAACGATTTAGGCTTCTTCAAGAACTTGCGTCCCTCAGCCGTCACTTTCAGCAAGCCATAGTTTTCTACATCTTTACTTAAATATCCGGCAATCAGCGCCTGGCGAATCACGGCATTCCACAACCTTTCTTCTTCGCCCATACCCGAACCGAACACTTCCAGTTCTTCGTGTTTGTGCGCCAATACCTCGCTTGTCTCTTTTCCCAAAAGGATATCAACAATATAATCTTGTTTAAAGTTTTCTTTAACTGCAATGATTGTTTCAATCACTGCACACAATGAATCCTGAGCCTCCACTTGTTTCTTCGGATTTAAACAGTTATCACAATTACCACAATTATCTTCTGTATATTCTTCACCGAAGTAATGCAACAACACCTTTCTACGGCACACTGATGATTCGGCATAAGCTGCAGTTTCCAACAGTAATTGCTTTCCAATTTCCTGTTCGGAAACAGGCTTTCCCTGCATAAATTTTTCCAACTTCTGCAAGTCTTTGTTCGAATAGAACGTTATACATTGGCCTTCCCCTCCGTCACGTCCAGCACGCCCAGTTTCCTGATAATACCCTTCCAGGCTTTTCGGCATATCATAATGAATTACAAACCGGACATCCGGCTTGTCTATTCCCATACCGAAAGCAATGGTGGCAACAATCACATCAACGTCTTCCTTCAAAAAAGCATCCTGATTGGCATTCCGTGTAGCCGAATCCATACCGGCATGATAAGGACGCGCCTTAATGCCATTTGCCTGAAGGATTTCGGCAAGCTCCTCCACTTTCTTCCGGCTCAAACAATAAATGATACCTGATTTTTCCGGATTCTGCTTAATGAAACGGATAATATCCTTGTCTATATTATTGGTCTTAGGACGTACCTCATAATACAAGTTCGGACGATTGAAAGAAGACTTGAACTCAGTTGCATCCACCATCCCTAAATTTTTCTGGATATCCATTTTTACTTTAGGTGTAGCCGTTGCCGTCAATGCTATCACCGGAGCTTTTCCGATTTCATTGATAATCGGCCGAATACGGCGGTATTCCGGACGGAAGTCATGTCCCCATTCAGAAATGCAGTGCGCCTCATCAATTGCATAAAAAGAGATTTTTACATGCTTCAGGAAATCAACATTTTCTTCTTTCGTCAATGATTCGGGAGCCACATACAACAACTTGGTTTTTCCAGCCAAGATGTCCGACTTCACCTGATCAATCGCTGATTTCGTGAGTGAAGAATTAATGAAATGCGCTACTCCATCTTCTTCGCTGTAGTTGCGCATCGCATCTACCTGATTTTTCATCAGAGCAATGAGCGGAGATATCACGATAGCCGTACCTTCCATCAATAAGGAAGGCAACTGATAACACAAAGATTTCCCTCCACCGGTAGGCATTAACACAAATGTATCTTTGCCTGCCAGCAGGTTACGAATAATAGCTTCCTGGTTTCCCTTAAATGTATCGAAACCGAAATACTTTTTCAATTGTGCTGCTAAATTGATGTTTTCCGCCATTGTCTCTTCATTTTAAGTGATGTTAGTATTCAAGTTTTTCAAGAGAATAATTCCTTTTTCCTCTTAACAAAGTTATAAACAAGTTTTGATATTATGCAAATTTCTTAGGAATAAATTCAAGAAAAAACTACTTTTTTCATCACTTTCCATGTTTTTAAGCCATTTGAAGACGCGAGATGTTCGCTTTTCCCATCTGTTCTTTCGCATAATCGAGCGTCACGACAAAGGTATCCACCTTGTGCGAAGGAACCTCGAACATCGTGTCCATCATAATGGTTTCCACGATGGAGCGCAAGCCGCGGGCTCCCAACTTATACTCGATAGCCTTATCGACAATATATTCGAACACCTCCGGCTCGAACTCCAATTTCACGCCATCCATTTCGAACAATTTGATATATTGCCTGATAATGGAATTCTTGGGTTCGGTCAGAATGTTGCGCAATGCCGTACGGTCCAACGGGTTCAGATAAGTCAGTATCGGCAAACGTCCGATAATTTCAGGAATCAGGCCGAATGACTTCAAGTCTTGAGGTGCAATATACTGCATCAAGTTCTTGCGGTCGATATTCACCGTATTCTTTGCTGCACCATATCCTACCACGTGCGTATTCAGGCGCTGGGCAATCTTACGTTCTATCCCATCGAACGCCCCTCCACAAATAAACAAGATGTTCTTTGTATTTACCGGAATAAGCTTCTGCTCCGGATGCTTACGTCCGCCCTGGGGAGGCACATTGACGATAGACCCTTCCAAGAGCTTCAGCAAACCTTGCTGAACCCCTTCACCACTGACGTCACGGGTAATAGAAGGATTATCCCCCTTACGGGCTATCTTGTCTATTTCATCAATAAACACAATACCTCGTTCTGCCTCGGCAACATTGTAGTCTGCTACCTGCAACAGGCGGGTGAGGATGCTTTCGATATCTTCGCCCACATAACCGGCTTCGGTCAAGACCGTAGCATCGACAATGGTAAAAGGTACGTGCAGCAACTTGGCTATGGTGCGCGCCAGCAATGTCTTTCCAGTTCCTGTGCTTCCTACCATTATGATATTCGACTTCTCGATTTCCACATCATCTTTGCTCTCGGGCTGCAACAAACGCTTGTAATGATTGTAAACAGCCACCGAAAGGTAACGCTTGGCACTATCTTGCCCGATGACGTATTGGTCAAGAAACTCCTTGATTTCTTTCGGTTTCGGTAAATCCTGCAAATTCAGATTCAAACCGTTTCCTTTCTGGCGAACAGCTTCCTGTACGATTTCATGCGCCTGTTCGGCACAACTGTCGCAAATACATCCGTTGACCCCCGTTATCAAAAAGCCCACTTCATTTTCCGACCGTCCACAAAAGCTGCAACGCCGTTTGCCTCTTTGATTCGTTTTATCTTCCAATTTTCTTGTTTTTTAGTTGAAAAGTCAACAAGCTGGCAAGACTTCTTAATTACCATTCAGGTCTTTGCCAACTTGTTATCTGATACTTTGTTTACTCGTTAATACTACAATACCGGTTTACGCGACAACACTTCGTCAATCATACCATATTCCTTGGCCTCTTGTGCTGTCATCCAGTAATCACGGTCCGAGTCTGCCCATACCTTATCGAAATCGGTATGCGAATGTTCGGCGATAATCGTGTACAATTCTTTCTTCAATTTCTGTATTTCACGTGCCGTAATCTCAATGTCGGATGCCTGACCCTGTGCTCCTCCCATCGGCTGATGAATCATCACCCGTGAATGCGTCAACGCAGACCGCTTGCCTTCCTTGCCAGCCACCAGCAACACCGCAGCCATCGAAGCAGCCATACCGGTACAAATGGTAGCCACATCACTACCGATAAACTGCATTGTGTCATAAATACCCAGACCGGCATATACCGACCCGCCCGGAGAATTGATATAAATAGAAATGTCTTTACCCGAATCTACTGAATCCAGATACAGCAGCTGCGCCTGCAAGGTATTGGCTGTATAATCATCAATCTGGGTTCCGAGGAAAATGATGCGGTCCATCATCAAACGCGAGAACACATCAAGCTGCGTCACATTCAGCTGACGTTCTTCCAAAATATAAGGATTCAAATAACCTGCCTGCGACTTGATTACGTCATCAAGCACCATGCTGTTCATGCCTAAATGCTTGACAGCATATTTTCTAAAATCATCCATTCGTCTATTAAGTTTTTAATTGTGTTTTAATCTGAATAAAAAGAGAAGCTTTTAAACTGGCCTCTTCTTTCCGCTTGGGCAAAAGTACAAAAACTTCCACTCACTTAACGGAATGCCAAATTAAAAGCTCCTCTTTTAGCAAGTTTTAGCAATTCGCCTTCACCACAGGAAGGAAATCACTCAAACATCTTATTGAATTCTTCTGCCGAAACGGCCTTGTGGTTTAATGTAACCTGTGCTTTCAATGCTTCTGCCAGCTTGCTTTCCACAGCACGGTTTACCAAAGCTTCCACACTTTCGCGTTTCTTCAACATTTCCTTCGAATAGTTATCCAGCAGTTCATCCGGAACATTGATCATGCCATACTGGGCAAATTGAGCACGAGTAGCTTCCTTGGCCATTTCGTTAATATCTGCCTGTTCTATTTTAATTCCGTTGGCAGCCACCAGTTTTTCCTTAATCAGGTGCCAAGTCAGTTCTTCCAGACTCTTCTCATAGTGTTCTGAAACGAACTCTTCGCCTTTATCCTTGTTGTTTTCCAGCATGATGCGCTTCATCAACTCATCAGCGAACTGCAATTTTCCGATTTTTCCGGATACATACGAGCGCACATCAATCAAGAATTTATAATCACTGTCTGCTTCGTATTGCTTGGCAATGGTTTCCTTGATTTGTGCACGGAATTCCTCTTCACTATGCGCCTTGCCTTCACCCAAAACCTGATCGAACAGTTCCTGATTCAAGTCTCCCGGAATCATACGTGTAATCTCTTCTATCTGGAAGCTGAAATTGCCGGTATGTGCACCCACTTCTTCTTTCTTGATTTTCAAAAGTGACGACAATTCGGCTTCATTGTTGTCGAAAGCAACAGACGGGTTGAACACCAACACAGTATTCACCTTCGCACCGTTGAATACAGCCTTCTGGTCATCATTCTTCATATAAGTAGGCATCATTACTGCACCTTCTACCTGAATGCCGCCTTCTTTGGTATTTCCGTTTTCATCCAATTCGGCAAGCAAACCTTTCAACAAATCATTGTCCTGATAGTCTTCCACCTTTTCATATTTGGCCGTACGCTGAGTATACAACTTCACCTGTTGGTCTACCATCTCGTCTGTGACATTGATGTCGTAATAATCAATGGTATCAGCAGCCGACAAATCTACTGTAAATTCGGGAGCCAAGGCAATATCGAAAGAGAATTCAAAGTTTTCGTCATTGGCAAAATCTACATTGCTTTCTTTGGGAAGCGGAGCGCCCAACATATCCACTTTATTTTCACGAATATATTCGTTCACCTTTTCCTGCATCAATTTGTCAACTTCCTCTACCAATACTGACGTACCATACTGCTTCTTGAGCAATGTCATCGGAACCATGCCTTTGCGAAATCCCGGCATATTCACGTTCTGACGGAGCTTTTTCAATGTTTTTTCTACTTTTTCCTGATAGTCAGCTTTTTCAATCTGAACGGTAAGCACCGCGCTCACCTTGTCTACATTTTGCAATGAAATATTCATTTCCGACTTATTGTTTTAATTACTACTATATTTCCTATTCAATTTTTGAGGTTGCAAAAATAGTGTTTAATCTTACAATAACCAAAAAGTCAACGTAAAATTTCACAAAACACCTGGCAGATAATGCTATTCGCGTATATCTCTCATCTGAAAATCTTTCCGGCGGAGCACAAAACTGTTACTCAAATATTTCTCACGCACAATCTTGTTGGCCGCCAGTTCTTCGGGTGTGCCTTGAAACAAGATTTTACCTTCGAACAACAGGTAAGCCCGGTCAGTAATGCTCAATGTTTCCTGCACATTATGGTCGGTAATCAGAATGCCGATGTTCTTATCTTTCAATCTCCATACAATATGCTGGATGTCTTCTACAGCAATAGGGTCGACTCCGGCAAAAGGCTCGTCCAACATGATAAACTTAGGGTCGATGGCTAAGCATCGGGCTATTTCCGTACGCCGACGCTCTCCCCCTGACAACTGGTCCCCCAAGTTCTTCCGGACCTTCTGCAGACGAAATTCGGCTATAAGACTTTCCAGCTTTTCCTTCTGATACTCTTTCGAAGTCTTGGTCAGCTCCAATACTGAAGCGATATTGTCTTCCACGCTCATCTTCCTGAATACGGAAGCTTCCTGCGCCAGATAACCGATACCGTTCTGCGCACGCTTGTACACCGGATAGCTGGTTATATCCTGGTCGTTCAAGTAAATATGTCCCTCATTGGGCACAATCAGTCCCGTCGTCATATAAAAAGAAGTGGTCTTCCCTGCCCCGTTCGGCCCCAGAAGCCCCACGATTTCCCCTTGCTTCACATTAATGGAAACGTGGCTCACCACGGTACGCTTGCCATACTTCTTCACCAAATTCTCAGTACGAAGCACCATACGTCCGTCAGCCGGAAGCTCGAAATTGCCTGTAGCCTGTTGCTGGTTTTCCTGTTCTGCCATATTGCTCTAAAATTCGTTTGCGTGATAAAAATCTTCGGCAAAAGTAGTAAAAAACTTGGGTTATGTGGTCATTCGCCCTAATTTCCTCTTCCCTTTTATTATAATATAGCTAAAAAACCGTACTTTTGCACTAAAATCAGACTTGAATAAGATATGGTAAAGCCAATTTCAAACTTCGGGAAATACATCATGCTTATGGGCAGGGTATTCGCCCGTCCTGAACGGTTCAGGATGTATTTCAAACAATACGTCAACGAAATGGCACAGCTGGGCATCAATTCCATCGGAATCGTCCTGCTGATTTCCTTTTTCATCGGCGCAGTCATCTGCATCCAAATCAAGCTCAATATAGAAAGCCCTTGGATGCCACGTTTCGTGGTCGGCTATACGACCCGTGAAATCTTGTTGCTGGAATTTTCCTCCTCCATCATGTGTTTGATTCTTGCCGGAAAGGTGGGCTCGAACATTGCATCCGAACTGGGAACCATGCGCGTCACCCAACAGATAGATGCACTCGACATCATGGGCGTAAATTCGGCATCGTACCTGATTCTCCCTAAAATAATCGGACTGATGACCATGATTCCCCTTCTGGTGGTATTCAGCATCTTTGCGGGCATTATCGGAGCCTTCTGTACTGCCTGGTTTGCCGGCATCATGAATGCCACCGACCTGGAATATGGTATCCAGTACAGTTTCGTGGAATGGTATGTGTGGTGCAGTTTCATCAAGTCGTTGTTCTTTGCTTTCATCATCGCCAGCGTTTCGGCTTTCTTTGGATATACAGTCGAAGGCGGTTCCATAGCAGTGGGTAAAGCAAGTACCGACGCTGTAGTATCGAGCAGCGTACTGATTCTGTTTTCCGACCTGATTCTAACCCAATTACTCAGCTAAAGCGAAACCAATCATGATAGAAATAAAATCAATATACAAATCTTTCGAAGACAAGAATGTGCTGGAAGACATCAGCTTCACTTTCGAAAACGGGAAAACCAACCTGATTATCGGACAGAGTGGCTCGGGAAAAACCGTGCTGATGAAATGCCTGGTAGGACTGCTCGCTCCCAATAAAGGTGAAGTATTATACGACGGGCGTAACTTTCTCACAATGGACAAGAAAGAAAAAAAATCATTGCGCAGAGAAATGGGGATGATTTTCCAAAGTGCAGCTTTGTTCGATTCGCTCACCGTACTGGAAAACGTGATGTTTCCCCTTGACATGTTTTCCAACAAGAATTACAACGAGCGGGTCAAACGTGCCCAGTTTTGTCTGGACCGGGTCAACCTGCTTGATGCCCAAAAGAAATATCCCGGCGAAATAAGTGGAGGTATGCAGAAACGTGTGGCAATCGCCCGTGCCATTGCTCTTCAGCCCCAATACCTGTTTTGTGACGAACCCAACTCCGGACTGGACCCGAAGACATCACTGGTAATTGACGAGCTGGTACACGACATTACCACAGAATACAATATGACCACCATCATCAACACCCATGACATGAACTCGGTATTAGGTATCGGCGATAGCATCCTTTACATTTACCAAGGGCACAAGGAATGGGAAGGCAACAAAGACCAGGTATTCAGTGCCACAAACGAACGGCTGAACAATTTCATCTTTGCTTCCGACCTGCTTCGGAAAGTGAAGACCGAAGAGGCCTCGAAAGTAAAATAACCTTTGCAAAAGAAATGAACCTATGTTCATCAGCCCACGAACTTATCTTCGCCCGCTGATGAACATAGGTTCATAAGCATACGGACCTATATCCGCCCATATCATCTTTTATACTTCCAGTTGTATTTCATCACCAAGTCAAGGAATGTCAAAGAGGCTTCCTTCATCCGGTTCTCCATTGTTGCAATCCGATTCTGGATGTAAATGTAAAACACATAAAGCACAATGGCCGCAACCAAAGCAAATATCATAGGAAACAGAGCCGTACGTATATTCCCCGCCATATCCGATACCGAAAATCCACCGGCATAGCAAAGAGAATCAAAAGCCATAGCCATACCAATTACTGTGCCCAATACGCCTAACGACAACGTCGTGACAATAAACATCCTTATCCACAAGCACCTTTTCTTCAGATTACCCGATTGTACTTCCCGATAAGAAACGACCATCCGTTCTACCACATCCGAGTCCTCATCGATTCTCGACAAGCCGTGATAACAAACAGCCGCTACTGGTCCACGCGTGTTATGACAAAGATTCGTAGCTCCTTCCACATCACCTTTTTCCAATGCAGACGCTACTTTTTCCATCAATTTCCGGATATCGATATCCGCCAAGCCCAACGACAGGATACGCTCTACGCAACAAGCCAAGCCTAATACGAAAGCAATGCCGACCAATGACATCAAGCCAGAATCTCCTTCTTTCCATCCTGAGGTCAGAACTCCGGGCACACCTCTTTGCCCAGCGGTCTCAACTGTGTCCTTGTCCATCACCTCATACTCTTCCGCTTGTTCGAATCCCTTGCTAATATCTGCATCTTGAGCCCTTGCAGAATAAACCATTCCCAATGACAGAATACCTGCCACCGCGAAAAATGCAAAAAACTTCTTCATCTTGGATTTGTTTAAAGATTCATATAAGACCTGATAAATCTTACCTTGCTGCGGAGAGAACGGGATTCGAACCCGTGATACGCTTTTGACGTATACACGCTTTCCAGGCGTGCCTCTTCAACCACTCGAGCATCTCTCCTTGACTCTTATGACCGTATCTTAGAAATTCGTGTGCAAAAGTATTCTTTATTTTTGGTTTTGCCTAAGATTTGGCGTACAAAAGTCTTCCAGCAAAGATGAATTTAATATATTTTAAAAACTTTCAGTGCGTTTGCTGATGTCACAGAGGCTATTCCAGCCATCGGGACTCCATAAATCTCAGACAACCTCTCTGCTACTTTCACAATAAATGCACTTTCGTTCCGCTTTCCCCGATAAGGCACCGGAGCCAAATAAGGCGAGTCGGTCTCCAGCACCAAACGCTCTAATGGCACCGATGATGCCAATACAGCCGGTAAGGTACTCTTCTTGAATGTCACAACACCATTTATCCCCAACATAAAACCGGGATAATCCAACAAGCGGAGCGCCTCTTCCTCTGTACCTGTAAAACTATGGAAAATACCTGTCAGACTCTTTTTGTCATACCGCGAAAGCACTTCCAACAATTCGGAACAGGCGGCACGGCAATGGATGACCAACGGCAAACCATACGTCAATGCCCATTCTATCTGTCTGTGCAACACCTCTACCTGCTCTTTCAGGTAAGTCTTGTCCCAATACAAGTCAAGCCCCACCTCTCCGATACCATAAAACCTCCTGTCTGAATGCAACCACCGTTCTACACGCTCCAGACGGATTTTCCAATCAGCATCTACCGATGTGGGATGCAATCCAATCATCGGATAACATCCTTCATGTTCGTCGCACAAAGCCAGCATCTGCTCTACCGATGCATCATCAATGTTGGGCATAAACAAACGTGTCACTCCTGCTTCACGGGCACGAATCAATGCCAGTTCGCGGTCTCCGTCAAACTCTTCGACAAACAAGTGTGTGTGTGTATCTATCAAATGAACCATAACCCCTCCTTTCATTTATCCAGTTACAGGTTACGGTGCATCAGACCGACTACAAAATCCAACAGATGCCGCTTGTTCTCCTGCGGAACCTGCACCTGTTCCAATAAACGCATCCCTTGCCCGTAATAATCTTCTATCTTCTTCTGGCACAGTTCTCCGATTTTCTCCTTATTATATATAGCCGTCACAGCAGCTATCTTTTGTTCAGGCATATAATCTCCGGCAGTAATCCAGTGCATCAGTTCGGTACGGGTTCCGGCATCAGCTTGCTCGAAAGCCGTAATCAGCATAAAGGTTTTCTTGTTGCAAAGAATGTCTCCCCCGATATTCTTACCAAAGACTTTCGGATCGCCATACACATCCAAATAGTCATCCTGCAATTGGAAAGCCAAGCCGATCTGGATGCCGAAGTCATACAACTTCCGGGCATCTTCCTCGGATGCACCTCCTAAAATCGCCCCTATCTTCAACGAACCCGCCAACAACACCGAAGTCTTCAAGCGTATCATCTCAATGTATTCATCTACCGACACATCATTACGGTGCTCGAATTCCATATCCCATTGCTGCCCCTCGCAAACTTCCAGCGCCGTTTGTGAAAATACTTCCATTATCGGTTTGACATACTGCGTAGGACAATCTTTCATCAAGAACTGATAAGCCAAGATAATCATGGCATCGCCCGAGAGAATTGCCGTATTTTCATTCCAACGCTTATGTACCGTCGGCTTCCCTCTCCGCTTGTCTGCCTTATCCATCAAATCATCATGCAAAAGAGTAAAATTATGATATGTCTCCAGTGCAGCAGCCTGCGAAAATACAGCCTCCACATCTTCCTTATATAAGTTGTATGCCAATAGCAACAACAATGGACGGATACGTTTTCCGCCAATGGCAAGTACATATTCTATCGGTTCGTACAAACCTTTCGGGTCGCGCATATAAGCCAGTTTTTCCATATACACATGGAAAAGCCCTTGCATTTCTTTCGTGGTCAATTGTTTCATAATTCTTTGGTATAAATAATGCTCCGGAATACTCCGTACTGCAAATATAACAGAAATCTTTAAAGGGTTGTCAAGAAAGAAAAGAAATCTAACAAAAATGTGTATCTTTGAAGCGCAAACCATAAAAACGAAACAACGTATGAAAAAAATAGTCATCGCCATCGACGGTTTTTCGTCGTGCGGAAAAAGCACTATGGCAAAAGACTTGGCAAAAGAAATCGGCTATATCTATATCGACAGCGGTGCCATGTATCGTGCCGTAACCCTATATTGCATCGAACATGACTTATTCGACCCGGACGGAAACATCCGGACCGAAGCCCTCAGACAACACATGGACGAGATACACATTACGTTTCGCATAGACACAGCCACCCAGCGCCTGCACACCTTCTTAAACGGAAAAGATGTAGAAGAACAGATACGTACACTTGAAGTGTCCTCAAAAGTCAGCCCTGTGTCAGCACTTGATTTCGTGCGCCATGCTTTGGTGCGCCAACAGCAAGACATGGGCAAAGACAAAGGCATTGTAATGGACGGACGCGATATCGGCACCGCCGTATTCCCCGATGCCGAACTGAAGATTTTTGTCACAGCTTCACCCCAAATCCGTGCCAAACGCCGCTACGATGAGTTGTGCGCCAAAGGACAGAAAGCTTCATTCGAAGATATCCTGCACAATGTAGAAGAACGCGACCGTATTGACCAGACCCGTACCGTAAGCCCCTTACGAAAAGCTGAAGATGCTATCTTACTGGACAACAGCAATCTGACACTCAGCGAACAGAAAAACTGGTTGTTGGATCAATTCAAACGTGTAGTCTATGAATAACAAGACATCCCCCCAAATAGAAATAGACGAAAGTTCAGGCTTCTGTTTCGGTGTGACTACTGCTATCCAGAAAGCCGAAGAAGAATTGTCTAAAGGTGCTCCTCTGTATTGCCTGGGAGACATCGTCCACAACGGACAAGAATGCGAACGCCTGAAAAGGCTCGGGCTCCTTACCATAGACCATGAGAAATTCGGCACACTGGAAGAAGTAAAAGTCTTACTACGGGCACACGGCGAACCTCCCTCTACATACGAACTGGCTCGGCGAAAACACATCGAAATCATCGATGCCACCTGCCCCGTCGTATTACGGCTTCAGAAGCGTATCAAGCAAGAATATGACACCCCTGCCCCTGAAGGACGAAAAAAACAAATAGTCATTTTCGGGAAAAACGGACACGCGGAAGTTTTAGGACTGGTAGGACAAACCAATGGTGAAGCTATCGTAATTGAGAATCTGGAAGAAGCCAAACAACTGGATTTCAACAAAGACATCCGGCTCTATTCACAAACTACAAAATCCCTGGACGAATTCAGAGAAATCGTTGCTTATATCCAAGCACATATTGCCCCTCATGTCACGTTCCAGTTTTACGATACCATCTGCCGGCAAGTAGCAAACCGCATGCCAGAAATACGCCGTTTTGCTGCAGCCCACGACTTGGTATTTTTCGTTTGCGGACATAAAAGCTCGAATGGAAAAATACTTTACCAAGAATGCCGCAAAGTAAACCCCAACTCTTACCAGATAGACCAACCTGAAGAAATAGACCGCAACTTGTTACAACAGGCACGTTCAATCGGCATTTGTGGAGCGACCTCTACCCCTAAGTGGCTGATGGAAGCCTGTAAAGAAACCATTTTGTCACTCAACCGACAGCCCGGATAATGTCAAAAAATGGAAATATTTATTTGCTTGTAAACTAGTTTTTTGATACCTTTGCAGTATCACTATATAACGAATAACAATTTTATGGGAACTATTAAATGTATTGGTATTCTGACTTCGGGAGGAGACGCCCCAGGTATGAACGCAGCCATCCGTGCCGTAACACGCTCTGCTATCTATAACGGCTTGAGAGTAAAAGGCATTTACAGAGGATACAAGGGATTGATTACAGGAGAAATTCAAGAATTCAAAACGCAAAACGTAAGCAACATCATCCAACAGGGAGGAACAATCCTGAAAACAGCACGTTGCCAGGAATTCAAGACCCCGGAAGGACGTAAGATTGCATACGAAACGATGCAACGTGAAGAAATCGATGCCTTGATTGTCATCGGAGGGGACGGTTCGCTGACGGGAGCACGCTTGCTGGCCCAAGAATACGACATTCCGTGTATCGGCCTGCCCGGAACCATCGACAATGACCTGTATGGCACAGATACAACCATCGGTTATGACACCGCACTGAACACCATTCTGGATGCAGTGGATAAGATTCGTGATACAGCCACCTCACACGAACGTCTCTTCTTCGTAGAAGTAATGGGACGTGATGCCGGATTCCTTGCCTTGAATGGCGCTATTGCCGCAGGAGCTGAAGCTGCAATCATCCCCGAATTCAATACAGAAGTCGACCAACTGGAGGAATTCATCAAAAACGGATTCCGCAAGTCAAAGAGCAGTTCCATTGTGCTCGTTGCAGAGAGTGAAATCACTGGCGGAGCCATGCATTATGCCGAACGCGTAAAGAACGAATATCCGCAATATGACGTACGTGTCACTATCTTAGGGCACTTGCAACGCGGAGGAAGCCCCACGGCACATGACCGTATCATCGCCAGCCGTATGGGAGTAGCCAGCATCCAAGCGCTCATGGAAGGCCAGCGCAATGTAATGATCGGTATCGAAAACGACCAAATCGTATATGTGCCGTTCAGCAAAGCCATTAAAAACGACAAGCCCATTGACCGTGAATTAGTCAATGTATTGCATGAATTGTCCATCTAAGGCTTAACACAATAAAGAATTGACTCAAAACAGAAAATAACGTTATCTTATTCATACAGTTATCTTTCTGTTTTGAGGCAATTTCATAATCAGTCCTGAGGAACAAGACGAATGCCTTCTTTTTCCAAGACAATCAGACGTTTCTTGTATAAATCGCCGACCGCCTTTTTAAATGTTTTCTTACTTACCCCGAATGTATTGTAAATCACAGCGGCATCGGTTTTATCGTTCATCGGTGTAAATCCGCCTTGTGCCTCAATATATTGAAGCAAGGTCTCCGCAAAGTCGTCTATCTTTTCAAATCCTGCTTTCTGCAAAGCCAAATCAATCTTTCCGTCTTCACGTACCTGCCTGATATAAGCCAGGACACGTTTTCCCGGACTCAATGGCTGGAACACCTCGTTGTGATATAACATCCCGCTGAATTTATTATCCACAATGACTTTATAACCTAAATCCGTACGTTGCCATACCAACGCATCCACTTCTTCACCGGCTTCATATACCGGATGTTCTTTCGACAAGAAATGCTCCACTTTGGCAGAAGCAGCAATACGGTAACTTTCCTCATCTATGTATACATAAACAATATACTTACCACCCTTCACCATCTTTGTCTTCTGTTCCCGATAAGGGACAAACAGGTCTTTCATCAACCCCCAGTCCAAAAAAGCACCAAACTGATTGACCCAGGCCACTTCCAGGCAAGCAAACTCTCCTACCTGTACATAAGGTTGGAGTGTGGTAGCTACCAGCCGCTCTTCCATATCCAGATAAATGAAAACATTCAAGACATCACCTGGAACGCAACCTTGTGGAACATAGCGTTTTGGCAACAAGATTTCCCCGTCTTCCCCACCATCCAGATACACACCGAAATCTACCTCCTTCACAACCTCTAACTGATTGTATTTTCCTAACCGTATATGACTCATAAAAATATTTTTGTTACAAAGATAGAAAGTTTTTTCCATATATTTCGTATCTTAGCCGGATATAAGGAACATCCCGTATAAAACCAACCTATCAAACCATTATAAAGATTATGAAAAGACTTTTTTTAGCCATTGCCGTTATCACATCGGCATTTTTCTCCTTACCCTGCCAGGCACAAACGATTACTTGGGCGACATTCAACATCCGGTATGATAACCCTGCCGACCAATCGAACAACTGGCAATTCCGCAAAGACACCGTCACACGGTTCATCCAGGCACAAGACATGGACATCGTAGGCATGCAAGAAGTGCTGCACAACCAATTGGAAGACCTGCTGCAGCGCCTTCCTGGCTATAAATCTATCGGAGTAGGACGCGATGACGGGAAAACCAAAGGCGAATATGCTCCTATATTATATAAGGAAGACAGATTCGAAGTATTAGACAGCAACACATTCTGGCTTTCACAATATCCTGACAGCATAGGGTTTATCGGATGGGACGGAGCCTGCACACGCATTGCAACCTGGGCGAAAATGAAAGACAAGCAAAGCGGAAAAATCTTTATGGCAGTCAACACACATTTTGACCATGTCGGTGTTACTGCCCGACGGGAAGGCGCCTTGCTGATTATCCGGAAAATAAAAGAAATAGTAGGCGACCGCCCCGCGGTACTGACGGGCGACTTCAACGTAAACGACCAATCGGAAGCTTACCGCACCATTACTTCCAACGCATTCGTACTGAAAGATGCGGCTAAGATTGCCGGCAAACAGACGGGAGTGGATTACACTTTCCACAACTTCGGGCAAATTCCTTCGGAGCAATGCGAGAAAATAGACTTTATCTTTGTCACTCCGCAAATAAAAGTACTCGACAGTTTCATTCCGAAAGAAGCGGCACCGGGAAGCAAATTCCTGTCCGACCACAATCCGCAAATCGTACACCTTATATTATAACAATATATATACAAAAGACTAAGTGACATGAAACAACAAAATCAAACGGAAGACCTTACCGGCCCGATGAAAATGATATTCAACTACAACAACATTTTCTTCAGCTTCTTCTACGATGATACCAGCGGATGCATTCACCGCTCCCGTGAATTTGCCATGAATTATGTTTATTCGGGGGAAATGTTGCTCGATAACGGCAAAGAACAAATACACGTGAGCAAAGGCGAATGCGTATTTATCCCTCGCGACCATCATATCACAATGTATAAACGGACAGCCAATGGCGAAAAATATTGCGGTATTTTCCTGATGTTTACCCGCAACTTTTTAAAAGAGATGTACACCAAATCCGAACAATACAAAGCGCCGGCAAATACTCCTAAATTAGATTCGGGAGTCATCAAACTGCCCAAAACAGCGGAAATCACCAGCCTTTTCGCCTCCATGACTCCTTATTTCGACCCCGATGTAAAACCGCAAGACGACCTTATGCAACTCAAACTGCAGGAAGGATTGCTTGCCTTGCTCCATATCGACAAGCGTTTTGCTCCTACACTTTTCGATTTCAATGAGCCCTGGAAAATAGACATTCTTGATTTCATGAACAAAAACTATATGTACGAGTTCACGATGGAAGAACTGGCACATTATACAGGCAGAAGCCTTGCCACCTTTAAACGTGACTTTAAGAAAGTGAGTAACCTTACTCCGGAGAAATGGCTGATACGGAAACGGCTGGAAGCAGCATACGACTTAATGAAAGAAGGCAGACGAAAAATAGCCGATGTATATACGGAGGTCGGCTTCAAGAACCAGTCTCATTTTTCGTCTGCTTTCAAGAAAATGTATGGCGTATCCCCTACGGCTTTGTAACCGTACGCCCTTTAACGGGGATTCTGCACCATATTCGGATTGGCATCTATTTCGGTTTGCGGGATAGGCAAAGCAATACGAAGGTCATTGGGCTGGATAGTCCATGCATCAGAAGTATCCAACGTCACCAAGTGCCAGCCCTTGTTGCGCACAATAGGCTTGCCGTTGCGCAGGAAATCAAAGAACACTTGCCCTTCACCTACCAGTTCCCGGCGCACTTCTTCCAAGATGCGGTCAATGGTAAAACCTGCAGTCGAGACCTGCATACCGGTATTCGGCGTACGCTGGCTGATTAAATCATTCAGGTAAGTACGCCCCGTTTCTGCATACGAGCCTCCTAAATGGAAGCCAGCCTCTGCAGCATTCAGATAGACTTCGGAAAGACGGATGATACAGATGTCATTGTCTTGCGGATTGCCGGTCTTTCCGGGAAACTTCGTAAGAAACACTTTCCGGTCGCGTGCCGCTTCAGGCAATCCTCCATTGTCAGGCGTAACGGAAGCAACTGTCACGCTATGACGCACATCGTCAGGGTCCTGTTCCAGCAAGTCTAAGTAGTCTTCACTCAATATCAAGTTGTTCCAGTCGAAAGTCGCTTCATTGGCATAAACCATCGGAGCGCCTTCACCTCCTGTTCCTCCTGCAGGTTCGGTCATCGTTATATACAGTTCGAAAAGTGATTCGGACTGGAAATCCTGTCCCCATACAGCAGCATATTCACTCTGCGTATAAAGCTGATAAAGCCCTCCATTATTCTCGATGACATCCGTCGCAGCATCCCATGCCGCCTGATACTCTCCCATATCCAGATAAACACGTGAAAGCAAAGCCTGTGCCGCCCAATAATTGACATATCCGTCCGCTTTCTCACGCGTCAGGTCAGGCAAAGCCTCCGTAAAATCCGCTACAACCTGTCCGTAACATTCAGCAACCGTATTACGGGCAGGAGCCGAAGTCGGATCAGTAGGAGACGTAACAATAGGTACGCCCAGAGACGCACCGTTATCATACATATAAGGCATGCCGAAGAAACGTGTCAAATTGAACAATGCCAACCCACGCAAGACCAATGCTTCAGCCTTGATGCTTGCCAAATCTTCATCGGCAGCTCCTTCAATGCCTCCTTCCTCAATACGCTGAAGAATATTGTTCGCCTGACGGATGACAATATAAGGCTGTTGCCAAGGCAGAGTAATGTTCAGGTTATCGGTAGCCTGGACATTGTACTCGTAATAAGGAGACACACGCCGTCCGTCTCCTTTGGTAACCCGCGCCTGTACATCCATGGCACGGCAATCTCCGTAATACCAGTAATTGTCGCCATAATAGCTATGCAAGGAAGTCTCACGATAGACTCCGTTCAAAGCAGTTTCAATATCAGTCAGTGTAGACAAAGCCTGGTCTGTCGTGACCGAAGTAGACGGATTCAAATCAAGCCAACTATCTGAACAAGAAGTTGCCGCCAACGAAGCCGCCATCATTCCTATATATAAAGTAACTCGTTTCATACTGTTGTTTCTATCCATTGAATTAGAAAGTTAATTGTACACCAAAACTGAATGTGCGCATAGTCGGAGCTTCACAGAACACTTCGCCATTCACCGGAGTTTCCGGATCGTAATATTTCCATTTCGCCCATGTCAGCAAATTGCTTCCGGAAAAATAAACACGCGCATTCTGCAGCAATACCTTTTGTGTCCAACGTTCGGGCAAAGTATAACCGAAAGTCAAGCTCTTCAACCGCAAATGGTCGGTACTGTGAATATAACGTGAAGAGTTTTGCGGTCCAGCCGCTTCTCCATAGACAAAACGCGGCACATCGGTCACATCACCGGGCTTCGTCCAACGGTTGAGCGTATAAACGGACAAATTATAACCCGTACTTCCGGTTTCGTTCCCATAAATTCCAGTTGTCCCGTTTTCAATATAAGTTCCGGCTTTATCGAAAGAATATCCTCCCAACGAATAAGTCAAGGTAAAGCTCAAATCAAAGTCCCGATAACGGAATTGGTTGGTCAAACCGCCCGACACCTTCGGCTCCGCTCCCTTATAAGCGATGGCTTGAGCTGCATTTGCATCCGTCGTAAGCGAACGGTTCAGGCTTCCGTCTTCATTGGTGGTATTCAAGTAATATTGCGCCTGTCCGGTCTGCGGATCCACACCGGCGTACTCCTTTACATAAAACGTATGATACGGCAACCCTACCTTATGAATGAACCACGTGCCTTCGATAGACTGCTCCAGCTCGCCGTTCAGCGATACAATCTTATTCCGGTTATGGCTCAAGTTGAAAATGGTAGTCCAGTTAAAACCGTTCGAAGAAAAGTTCAAGGTACGCAATTCCAATTCCACCCCTTTATTGTTCAATTGCCCCACATTGGCAAGATAACTGGTAAAACCGGTTGTAGAACTGATTGGCAAATTATACAGCAAGTCTTTCGTGTCGCGGTTATAATATTCCAGACTGATAAAGATACGGTTAATGAAAGACAAATCCAATCCGATATTCAAGTTATAGTTCTTTTCCCACTTCAAGTTCGAATTCGGCTGGGACGATTCATACGAGCCCGCATTGCCGATATAGTTCTGCCCATACGAATACAAACCCATATATCCGTATAACGAATTCGGCTGGTTTCCGTTCACACCATAGGATGCACGTATTTTCAAGTCACTCAAAATATGGCGCACAGGCTGCATGAACGATTCGTTGCCGATGTTCCACATGCCCGACACAGACCAGAAATTCCCCCAACGGTTATCCGGCGAAAGGCGCGAGCTTCCGTCCCGGCGGAAACTCCCTGCCACATAGTAGCGGTCATCATAATTATAATTCAGGCGCGACAAATACGAAATCATCCGATAAGCTTGCGTCGATGACATAAAGTCGCTCAATGAGGCGGCATTGTCCGGTTCTGTCAATATTCCGGAAGGCAAACCGAACGCCTCGCCTACGGCATGGTCGGTCTCATAACTTTCTACTTCATAAGCTGCCAGAACATCCAGATTATGCTTGTCTGCAAATGTATGCACATAATTAATAGAGGTAGACGAGTTCAGCCGTCCATATTCGATAAACCCTTTCGCCGTACGGGCATCGCTCCCGCTTTTGGGTCCCGCCGAACTGAGCGGATTGTAATAACGGGCATCCTTCTGGATATTGTAATCGTAACTCAACGTTTCCTTCAGCTTCAGTCCCTTTAGGGGTTCTATCTGGGCATATCCCGTACTGAACATACGAGTCATGCGGGTACGGTTGTAGTCGGTCAAGATATCCCGCAACGGATTCAATGAAGACCCCGGATAAGCTCCCGTATAATTGCCTTCCTCATCGCGTACAGTCATTGAGGGATTCATCGTCACAGCCACATCAAAGAAAGGATTTATGGCAGAAGTACGTTCCTCGTTCAATTCCTGGTTCATCTGCGAGAACATCATGTTAGCTCCCACTTCACCATACCTGCCAACCTTTTGAGTCAGGTTCAGACGGGCAGAATAACGTTTCAGGCTTGAGTTCTTGGCAAGCCCTTCCTGCTTGTCATACCCCAACGAAGCATAATATGTCGTGCGTTCGCTTCCTCCCGAAACCGATGCCTCATAGCGCTGCTGGGAAGCCGTACGAAGCAATTCCTTACGCCAGTCCGTATATCCCATCGAAGGAATGGAAGCATAATTGTCTATCAGCCCGTCGGCATATTCCGTGGGCGATTCCATCCCCTGGTCTGTAGCATAATTCACCAAGCCCTCATACAATAATTCACGCCGTTGGTCACCGTTCAGTGTCGGCCGGAAATCGACAGCAGAGTTCGAGAATCCTCCCGACACATTCAGCGTGACTTGCGTCCTGCCTAATTTCCCCCGTTTGGTGGTAATCAAGATAACGCCGTTAGCCGCGCGCGAACCGTAAAGCGAAGCTGCAGCCGCATCTTTAATCACCGTTATGTTTTCAATATCAGAAGGGTTCAGCGTGCTCATGATATTTGTTTTCGAATTATTCATATACGATGCGTCAAAGCCTCCTGTACTTAAATTTCCGGAAGTAACCGGCACGCCGTCAATTACGAACAAGGGTTCTTGCGACGCGTTAAACGATCCCATACCACGGATACGGATGCTTTGATTGGCACCCGGTTGCCCCGAACTTCCGGTAATGTTCACACCGGTAGTCATCCCTTCCAGTTTCTGCTCCACATTCATAACAGGAATGTCTTTCATCATATCCGCCCGCAAGGTATTGGCAGAACCGGTAAATGACGACTTGGTAAAATTACCATATCCCGTCACTACGACTTCCTGCAACATCTGATTATCAGGCTGCAAAATGATATTCAACTTGTCACGCCCATGAGGGATACGGACTTCCTGAGTTTTCATACCTACATACGAAACAATCAAAGCCTGAGTCTCAGAAGGCACATCAAGCGTATAATGCCCGTTGATATCAGTAATCGTACCTTGAGCTTCGTTTCCTTTAATGGCGATGACAGCCCCAATCAAGGGTTCGCCGTCTTCAGCCGAAGTGATAATGCCTTGCAATGTACGGTTTTGAGCGACAACCGTCTGCCCCACTAAAAACAAGGCAATGAAAATAAACAATACTTTCTCTCTTGACATAAGTTATAAATTTTTGCCTATACACTACTTCCTTTGCAAAACAAATACCAAACACCGGCTTTTCACGTCCGATTCATCAAAACACATTAAACAACAACATTTTACCATTGCAAAAAATAAAGAAGGAAATCAAATCGGCAGATATTATTGTAGAAAAAATCCACAATCTGTGCAACATTGCCACACTATAAAAAAATGAATGTCCGCAAAATGTCAATGGTATGAAAGGAGTTAGAAGAAGTTATGCTCGCTTCGCCCACAGGAGTTAAAGGACAATAGTTCTGTTAGGATTTCCATTAGTAAATGCATTGGCTTCTAACTCCCTTTAACTCCCTGAAATAACTTCTTATTAGTGAAATGCGGACAATCATATTATAAAAAGCATATCTTTCATTTTGAACTTTTCAACAATATAAATTGAGCCTTTCAGCAATCAGACTAAATAAGTTCTGCCCTATCTTTGTCTTTGTAATCATAAAAAATGAATCAACATCATGAAACCTTACATCATTTGCCACATGATGGCATCCATAGACGGACGCATTGACTGCGATATGACGGAACGCATTGGCGGAAACGAATATTACGAAGCACTGGAGCAACTGGCTTGCGACTCCGATTTATCAGGACGTATAACGGCGGCCATGCACATTGCCTTACCCGAACCTTCTCACACCGACAATCCGAAACCGGCAAACCAATCTTCGTTTTACAAGGCAACAGAAGCAAAAGGATATTCCATCGTACTCGACTCGAAAGGCAAGCTGAAATGGCCTGGCAACAATATTGACGGAAAACCAATGCTCGTCATCGCAAGTGAACAAGTGGCGCAAACCTATCTTGACACCTTATGCAGACAAAACATTTCGTGGATAACAACCGGAAAAGAAAAAGTTGACTTGACCCAAGCCGTAAAGATGCTGAATGAACATTTTGGCGTAGAACGTCTTGCCATCGTAGGAGGAGGACACATCAACGGAGCCTTTCTGAAAGCCGGACTGCTGGACGAAGTAAGCCTGGTAATCGGTGCCGGAATCGATGGAAGGAAAGGAATGACCGCCGTATTCGATGGCATTGATGATAAAAATTACCCCACCACCCTTCTGAAACTGAAAAGTATGGAACGCATCGGTGAAAACTCCGCCTGGTTGCGCTATAACGTCATTGACACTACAAACCCAAGCAGGCCTTAACCATGAAACATCCACTGAAAAGACTTTATACAACCCTGCTGGCAGGCTTATTTGCCACCTCCAGCCTTATGAATAATCCCATCAATTCTAATAGCTTTATAGAAGAAAAACTGACTTTAACACAAACGTGGGACAAAGTATTCCCACAGAGCGACAAGGTAGACCACAGCAAGACTTACTACAAAACCAAACGCGGCTACCACAAACGTTCGCTCAACTCGAACAGTGGATGGAATCAGACTTCTTCACTTTCGTTCCTCAACATGCCGATTCTGACGTACGCCGGTGAAATCCGCAATGCCGTATTGCTTGTCCACGGCGAGAAAGCACACTCACGTTAATTCAGCGAAAAATCCCGTTCGATAAAATCGAACAGTTCTACCACAATATAGCTGCACCGTTTGTAAGATTAATAATCTTACAGCGTGAAGATTAATAATCTTTCGGCATGAAGATTAATAATCTTACAAACAAGGCAGTCATGTGAACACATGAAACGAACACATCAAACCCAAAAAACTATTTGTAGAAATTCAAAACAGTTTCTTCTAAATACCGATGTTCATATAAAATAATGTAAGCAAGACTCTAATAAAAAAAGAAGTTAAATTATTTCCTTTTATTGGTTTATAAAATAAACTATTCTATATTTGCAAAACAAAAGCAAGGGAAAGCGCGCACTCTTGCTTTTATTTAACGTATTTGGTTTATGCCATAAACTTATTTATCAACTTAAAACAATAAATAATTATGAAAACAATCTGCTTTATAATCGCGCTGTTAAGCTTGTCTGTATCTGCTTCAGCCAAAGGATTTTCTATCTCCATCGGCAATATCCGCAATGATAACGGGAATATCTTGGTCATGCTTCAAGCGGACGGACAAAACAAACCTGTTTACGGAATGGCAAAAGCACAAAAGGGAGAGGTGACCATCACAATAGAAGAAGTGACTTGGGAGCACTTTACCATTTCTGTCTTTCACGATGAAAACGAGAATTGGCAAATAGATACAGACGAACAGGGAAAACCTGTAGAAGGTTTTGCACGGGAAAAGCATCATCCGAAGAAAAAAGAAGATGCATGTAAGTTGAAATTGTTTTATTTCGATAATCCTTTAGAACGATGAAACGCCTGGTCTTTCTCTACCTATTATATACAGGAGGCATTGCACTTCTACATGCGATGCCTATCGCCCCACAGGCATTGACGGACAGCATCCATGCTACATTGAAAACCTACGACCTGCCAGAGATAACGGTGAGAAGCAGTAAAATCAAGCGGAATGCCGACCGGTTTATCATGCAAGTGACACCATCCTCGGGAAAAAACGGAATTGAATTGTTGAAAGAAGCACCCGGTGTATGGCTTTCCGACAAAGGGATTTCCATCAACGGAGCGTCTGGAGCCAAAGTCTATATCAACGGACAGGAAGTGAGGCTGGAAGGAGAACTTCTGTACTTCCGCCTGCAATCCTTGCAATCAGCAGACATCCAGCGCATCGAGATACTTCCCTTCTCCGGAGCTGAAAAAGATGCAAACGCTCAAGGCGGTGCTGTCTATATCCTGTTAAGAAAACCCAAGCAGAAAGGTTGGCAAGGGCATTTCTCGCTGATGTCCACAACAGAACATTCCGCCCAGCAATATCAGCCTAACGGAAGTTGGCATGCACATTGGGACAAATGGGACTGGTACGCTTCCGCTTCCATAACCTGGAAACCGGAAGATGCAAGCGATTGGAACGAAGACCGCATCTATCGCCAAACAGGCAAACAGTTTCAAAGCACAGGAGCACGAAAGCAAACATCAGATTATGAGACGTTCCGCTCGGGCATCATCTTCTCGCCCGACACGCTGAATACGTTCGGACTGGAAGTGGAATACTTCCGCCATTCATCCGATAACCCGTCGCATAGCCGTGACGCAATAAGCAACAGACATGAAACGGTCTATAGCCATGGGAATTACCACCAAAAATCTGATTACGACATGACATCCGTTAATTTCAGCTACCAGCACCGCCTGTCACATTCCTGTTCGACATTAAAAATATTGGCAGACTATACCGGCAAACATGCAAAAGGAAAAAACCGCTACAACATCCTGCGCCAAGCCGAGGATTACAAAAAGGATACTTTATACCGGTCGCAAACAAAAGCCGATTACCGGATTATCAACGCAGATGTGTCATGGAATAGCAAATCTTTCCAAACAGGTGCCAAATACACACAAACCTATACCGATAACACTTCGGCATACGAAGGATTCCGTAGCGGAACCACGTGGACGCCCCTGCCCGATTTCGGTTACACACGGGATTACCGGGAACAGATAGCCGCCTGGTATGCACAATACACATTTACCCGAAGGAAATGGTCGGTAAAAGCCGGACTCCGGTTGGAATATACCCATACCTCTAACCGGGAAAATAACGTAAACCAACGGTATTTCGACTGGTTTCCGCACATGGATGTCAGCTATGCGTTCGATCCTCTCCAACACTGGATGCTGGCAGGACAATATGGCAAGTACATCGAACGCCCGGCATTCGCGGCACTAAACCCGAACCGGACACAAACCTCCGACTATAGCTACCAGATAGGAAACCCTTGGCTGAAGCCTACTTACATCAACCGCTTCAGCCTGACGCTAATCTACAAATACCGCTACACCTTAACCATAGGAGGCAATCTGCATAAAAACCTGATTCGCGAGTTTACCAAGCAAGACGAAGCAAATCCGGACATCGCATACGTCACTTACGAAAACCACCATCGGGAAAATCATTGGTTCGTTGCAATTTCCGCTCCTTGGCAACCCACAGGCTGGCTAAACCTTACCGCCAACTTTATCGGATCCAGGCAAGACATCTATATGAATCCCGAAGAGGAACGGCAAAGCCATTGGCTTTATTTCATCCGCGCCCAAGCCGAATGCTTCCTGCCTTGGGATCTTTCACTTGAAATGAAATACAGCGGAACTTCACGCTTACATTCGGGGAATAGCGAAATCAATCCCTATCACACGGCAGACATCCGCTTGCAGAAAAAATTCAATCAAGGGAAATGGATACTCACGCTGGGCATAGACAATCTGTTCGACCGTTCTTCCGGCTATGCATGCCATACGGAAGACTACGAGAGAGACATACATATCCACACAGCTTCGCAAGGGAGGACATGGAAAATAGGAATCGCATGGAACTTCGGAAAAGGGAAACAAGCGAAAAAGACGGAAGTGGAAAAAGGCAAATTTTCCCAGCGGAACCGTTTGGCAGATTGATGAAACCGTTTTATATTTGCAAGCAAAAGCAAGTCCTCGTTTTCTTGCTTTTATTTTTCCGCATAAAGTTTATAACATAAACCATTTTATTAAGACTATGGAAGAAAAGACATTAAACGAAAAAGAAAGCCTGGAAATCATCACACGCATGATTCAGGAGACGAAAAACAAATTGGAAGTAGGCGACGGGAATATGTTGTTACTATGGGGATATGTGTCGGTATGCACGGCTATACTTGTCTATGCCCTGCTTTTATGGGTTCAAACCCCACAAGTCAACTGGCTTTGGTTCCTGATTCCCCTCATCGGGTATGGGGTTACGCAAAAACAAAAAAGGAAAGAAGCCAACGTAAAGCCACATTCGTCCAGCTACGTTGATAAGGTTTCCGCCGGAATCTGGAAGAGCGTAGGCATTATTGCCTGCTTGTTTGCAGCTATTTGCATGGCTTTTATGTTTTGCGGATACAACTGCTGGGTACTGATGTTTGCATACGCTTTCATCATTATCGGATTCGGAAGCATAGCGCAAGGGATTATCATCCGTGAACAAAGTCTGACATTCGGAGGGTTGTTCAGTATAGCCGCGGGAGGAGTCGTGGCAAGCTGCGCCATCTGCGACATACCGATTTATATCACTTGGGCGATACCTTTGTACATCCTTTGTTTTATCTTGATGATGATTATCCCCGGACATATCATTAACCGTAAAGCCAAGAAGCTATGCCGAAAGAACTGAATCCGTTGCTGCATTCCCAGCTAAGACTTGGCGTGATGTCTATCCTGATGGTAAAAGAGGAGGCAGACTTTGTATACCTGAAAGAGAAGACCGAATCCACCGCCGGCAATTTGAGCGTACAGCTCGACAAGCTGGCGGGAGCAAGTTATATCACCATCGAAAAAGGCTTTGAAGGGAAACGCCCACGCACCACATGCCGCATCACCCCCGAAGGAAGGGCCGCTTTTGAGGAGTACGTCAATACGCTGAAGGTGTATTTGCACTTAGAATGAACGGCGAAGGCAACTATATGCACAAGTCTGAAAGGGGCATGCCTACGGACATGGCATGTCCCCTTTATCATAGTAGAGACGATTGCACATCATCTCTAATGTTTAGGAAGACTGAAACAGTTTCTATATCTCAGCGGTTCCGGATGCTGTATTTTCTTCCTGCTGCACACTACGTTTTCTTTTTTTCAACCTGCCGCTCTTCCGCAACGCTTCGGTAATAATCCACTGAAGTTGCCCGTTGGTACTACGAAACTCATCGGCAGCCCATTTCTCGACAGCCTCCATTGTATCCGCATCCAATCTCAAGACGAAACTTTTGGTTGTACTCTCTTTCTTTGCCATAGGATTAATGATTCAACGTACCCGTATTCAGAACAGGTTGGGCAGACTCATCGGCACAAAGCACTACCAGCAAATTACTCACCATAGCGGCCTTCTTGTCATCGTCCAGTTCTACTATCTGGTCTTTTTCCAACTTGTCGAGTGCCATATGAACCATTGATACAGCACCTTCTACTATCTTCTCGCGTGCGCTGATAATTGCCGAAGCCTGTTGGCGACGAAGCATTACGGCAGCAATTTCGGGTGCATATGCAAGGTAATTGATACGTGCTTCCACAACCTCCATACCCGCCATTGCAAGCCGTTCGTTCAGTTTCTGTTCCAATTGTTCGTTGATTTCATCTCCTCCCGAACGAAGAGTCAGTTCACCTGTCTCGCCTTCATTGTCATCATAAGCATATTGTCCCGCCACCTGACGCAATGCAGCATCACTCTGTATTTTCACAAAATTCTCAAAAGCATTCATCCGTCCGGCTATGGCATTGCCGGCATTGGCTGCAGCTTCTTTTCCACTTGCCGCCATCGTTTGCGAATCAATTTCAAACATAGCCTTGTACGTATCCTTCAGCTTCCATACCAGCACCAGTCCGATAAGAATGGGATTCCCTATCTTATCATTGACCTTAATGGGTTCCACATCGAGATTACGTGCACGGAGCGAGAGTTTTTTCTTGGCAAGAAACGGATTGACCCAGAAAAATCCGGTTTCTTTAAACGTACCTTTATATTTACCGAAAAACACCATAGCACGCGCTTCATTAGGCTCCAATTGCATATAACCGGCAAACAGCACACACCATACAAGGAAAAGCAATACGCCGATAGCATATCCCGCTTCGGATACCTGTACAAAACAGCCTACAATAGCAGCACTTACGATAATCAGATGCACGAATAACATTGCAAATCCATTCAGCCTGAATCCTTTGAAAATCATTTCTTTTGTTTCCATAAACATAACATTAAAGTTGATATTATTTTAATATCACAAATATATATAAATGAATTGATACAAACAAGAGTAAAAGGAATATTTTCAAATTGATTGCAGGGGGCATATCGCATACGCTCTGAAAAAGCTCTACATGGATAAGTTGGTGCATTCGGGCGTATGCGATACGTCCCTACATTGGCTGTTTATGAATCTTCATTTATTTTTATTCGATTCAAGAGTTAGAAGCTGCGTTCCATCAGACACCACGCCAAGAACATTTTTTATGGAAATCCGAAACAGTTTCTTAATGTTCTTGCCTATTTCCCATTCATTATGTATATATTTGTGCCCACATTATCTAAATGAATATCCGCAATACGCTCCTACAGCAAATTGGACTAAATGCGGATATCAAATTATCTAATTACAAAGAAAAATGGAACTGGAAGAATTGTATAGCCTTTTTCTGACATGCAAAGGAATTACGACAGACAGCCGTCATTGCCCACAAGGAAGTATGTTCGTAGCCCTGAAAGGAGAAACATTCAACGGCAATGCCTTTGCAGCGCAGGCATTGGCACAAGGGTGCCGCTATGCCGTAGTAGACGAACCGGAATATGCAGGCGAACATTGTATCCTGGTAGACAATTGCCTGACAACCTTGCAACGCTTGGCTACCTACCACCGCCGTCAACTCAAAACGCCGATACTCGGTATCACCGGAACAAACGGAAAGACCACAACCAAGGAATTGGTATCTGCTGTACTGAGTTGCAAATACAACACCCTGTTCACTCAAGGAAACCTGAACAATCATATCGGAGTTCCGCTGACTTTATTGCGCCTTACTCCCCAACATGAAATGGCAGTAGTAGAGATGGGAGCCAATCATCCGGGAGAAATCAAGACCTTGGTACATATAGCCGAACCCGACTACGGACTGATTACCAATGTAGGCAAGGCACATTTATTGGGGTTTGGCTCATTCGAAGGGGTTATCCGTACAAAAGGAGAATTATACGATTATTTACGCGGGAAAAGCGGGTCGACCATCTTCATCCAAAACGAGAACCCTTATCTGAACAACATTGCCAGCCAACTGCATTGCATACGTTACGGACAGGCCCCAGGTCTGTTTGTAAGCGGAAAGACAACAGGGTGTTCTCCGTATCTTTCCTTCTGCTGGACATCGGAAGGTATTTCACACGAAGTACAAACCCATTTAATAGGTAGCTATAACCTGGACAATGCATTGGCAGCAGTAGCAATAGGACGTTATTTCGGAGTTCCCGATACAGATATTTGCAAGGCTATCGCCTCTTATCTTCCCCAAAACAACCGTTCAGAACTGAAAGAAACCGCTTCAAACCGCCTCATCATTGATGCCTATAATGCCAACCCTACCAGCATGCACGCTGCACTGGAAAATTTCCGGCAGATGCAGGTTCCCCACAGGATGGTTATTTTGGGCGATATGAAAGAGTTGGGCAAATCCAGTATTGAGGAACATCAAAAAGTAATAACCTATTTAAAGACATGTCCTTTCGAGCGAATCGTACTGGTGGGTCCTGAATTTGCGGCTATACCTTCCGGATACGAACATTATCAAGATGTATACCAACTTATCGAAACCTTGAAGCAGGAAAAGCCCGAAGGATACACCATTTTAATAAAAGGTTCCAACAGCATGAAATTGAGCCAGATTCCCGATTATTTATAATTGCTCAACCGCCATTAACCTGCAAAACCTGAATCATGTGAATCAGGAATTATAGGGAGTTAGAGCCAATATTTCTAACTCCCTTTTAACTCATTGATGGCTAAATGCCGGCTTTCTGAAACGGTTTTATCTCTTGTCCTGCTTTAAGTATTCGGTAGGAGTCACTCCATATTCGTCCTTGAAGCATTGACGGAAATAAGCCACACTACTAAATCCGGTCAAATCTGCTATTTCAGCGATGGAATATCCTCCATCACTGATAAGTTCCAGACTTTTCCGTATCTTGATTTTGCGGACAAATTCATTGGCAGACATTTCGGTCAGACCTTTGATTTTCCGATAAAGAGTAGAATGGCTCATACACATCTTATCCGCAATGAAAGCCAAATCCATTTTTTCCATATTCAAGTGTTCTTCCACGATAGCCGTAACTTTTTGCAGAAACTCTTTATCCAGATTACTCAGCTTTTGTTCTGATTCTCCAGCATTTTCCGGTTCATCTTCTGTTTTCAATCCAGCAATGATAACCTTTGCCAGTTTCTTACGGTTATCCAGGATATTGTCTATACGGCTGTTGAGCAAACGGGCGCTAAACGGTTTGGTGATAAATGAATCGGCACCGGCTGCATATCCTTCCTCTTTATCCTGAATCGTATCTTTTGCCGTCAGCAAAATAACCGGTATATGGCTGGTACGCATATCTTCTTTCACTGCCTTACAAAGCTCGATGCCATCCATCACCGGCATCATAATGTCAGACACAATGATATTGGGTATCCGGTTCGAAGCAATATCCCATCCCTCTTTTCCATCGTTAGCAACCAACACCTCATATTTCTCACCAAACGAACTGCGGATGTATTCACAGATATCCCGGTTGTCTTCTACCAGCAGAATAATGGGTTTTGTCTCACTTCGTGCATCCGCCAACTCTGTCTGTTCGTTTCTGTTTCGGGTCACGATACTTCGATGACTGGTATTAGGATACGTGTTTTCGGTCAACAGCCTGAGGGTAAACCGGCTTCCTTTATCCACTTCACTTTGTACATCGACAGTTGCCTGATGTAAATCAGCAAGCGACTTGACGAGCGAAAGCCCAATACCCGAGCCGGAAGCCTGGTATTTTCCCTCTCCTTGGTAATAACGTTCGAATATATGATTCAGTGATTCCTTCGAAATGCCATGCCCGGTATCAGCCACCGTAATCTCCGTATAGCGCACACCGTTTTCCTCGCTTGCATCGAGTGACAAAGTAATTTCTCCTTTAGGAGTATATTTCAAAGCGTTCGACATCAAGTTATCTATAATAATTGTGATAATTTCACTATCATAATAAATCACTGTATTGTCAGCCGTAATCCGGATATTGATGCCGACATTCGGATTACGATTCAATTCTTTATACTTGATGCCTATTTCCTGGACCAGTTTGCCCAAATCATCCTGTGCCACTTTCAACTTCCGGTTCTCTGTTTCCGTTTTCCGGAATTCCAGAATCTGATTGATAAGATTCAAAAGACGGTTGGCATTATCGTGAATAATACTGATTTTATTGACAACTCCAGCCGGAAGCGTCTTGTCGGCAAGCAAGTCTTCCAGCGGCCCGAGAATCAGTGTAAGTGGTGTACGCAGCTCATGGGTTATGTTGGTATAAAACCGCAATCGTTCGTTATTCAGCTTCTTGTCATTTTCATGCTGATGATGCTCCAGGCTGAGCCTGCTCTCAAGAGTAAGTTTCCGCTTGTATGAACGCATCAGCCAATAACAGAAACACCCCACAAGAACAACATATAATAACTTGGCATACCAGGTCAGCCAGAACGGAGGAGTTACCACAATCTTCACCGCAGCAAAATCATCTCCAAAAGGTTGATTGGGAAGACGCGCCTTAACTTTAAACACATATTCACCAGGCAAGAGGCTATGGAATGTAATGCTGTTCTGGCTATGTGTCTCAAACCATGTTTTGTTAAGCCCTTCCATCAGGTAAGCATATTCCACCTGCTGGCTTTGGGTAAAGTCCATCACATTAAACGACAGAGTGAGGGTATTGCTGTTATAAGGAATTCTCACTTCATTGTCTTCAATGGGTTCAAAAGTAGCGTTTTGTTCGTTTTGGGCATTGTCGCCATAGCTTCGTACGCCCGTTATCTTGATAGAAGCGATTTGTTCATTGTCTTCAATCAAGGACGGATGGAAATAGCAAATGCCGTTCTGTGAACCGAAATAAAGATTTCCATCCTTATCTTTGCCCACAGCACCATCCATAAAATCACCCTGGGGCACCCCTTGCGTGTAAGTATAGTTACAGAATTGCCCCCTGTCGTTTTTCCACACCGAGATTCCCTTATTCGTACTTAACCAGATTTGTCCTGCATCATCTTCTATGATGCTTCTTACATTGTTGTCCGGCAATCCCTGGGAGGTACCGAATACTTGAAAGCTGTAAGTCTTTGTATCGGTAATATGTACCAATCCGCCACGCGTAGCAGCCCATATATCCCCCTCAGAAGCCTGATAAAGATAATTTACGGCATTAGAAGTCAGTCCGCCGGAGGTATCTATCCGCTTTACCAGTTTATTTTCAGCATTAAATATGAAAAAGCCCTTTCCGAAAGTACCTACCCAAAGTTTTCCTTGCCGGTCTCTTAAAATGCCATGCACCATAGGGTCAACAAGCTGCCCGTTGATACGGTCCTCCCGCCGGATTTTATCATTCTGGCACGAGAACAATCCGTTTTGAGTGCCTATCCAAAGCTTGTCAGCATCTTCGTAAAAAGTACATATCTCGGCATAAGGCTCATTTATCGGTATACGCGTAACCATACCTGTATTCGGGTCACACCTCAACACTCCGTCACGGTACATGCCGAACCACAGCATTCCGCTCCTGTCTTTATAAATAACAGATACATGCGTATAAGGCATGATTCCTTTTTCCAGCGGGATTACCTTCCAAAGGCTGCGATTCTGAAATATAGCCACTTCGTTTTCGCCTCCAACCCAAAGCCTGCCACGATTATCAAAGGCAATTCCCCAGACCTGTTTGCCAACCGCCTTTCCGTCGCGGGAAGTATCAAACGCCAGCATCTGGAAATCGGGACGCTTATAACTCAGGAAATCCAGCCCTCCCCGATAATTTCCAATCCAGATATTCCCGAAGCAGTCTTGCAGGAAACAACTGGCATTGGGTGAAGAAAGTCCATGCAAGTCACCGGTCACACCAATGTTGCAAAATGTCATATTCTCGGGCGAAGTAAAGGTGTTGGCATGCATATTCAGCATGCTGACACCCCCCATATGAGTACAAATCCAGATATTCCCGTCCAAGTCTTCCCCTATGCTATTGATTTGGTTGGAGATAAGCGAATGCGGGTTATTCTCATCGTGACGGAACGAAATGAAACGTTCCTGTTCCATGTTAAACAAGGCAAGCCCTTGCGTGGTGCCTACCCAAATGTTTTTCCCCTTATCAATATAGATACATTTCACCGTATTGCCCGGCAGGCTGTTCGGGTCATCCGGATTGTGACGGTAGTTTTTACAAGTACGTGTTTTCAGGTCAATCACACTCAACCCATCTGCATGTTGTCCTACCAGCAACTGACCTTTCCCATTATCGGCTGCGCACCAGAAATTGCCTTCCAATCCCTTTACATCTTTGGTGCGAAAAGATGTAAAAGACTGTTTCCGATTATCATAATAATCTACTCCCAAATGATAGTGTACAATCCATAATCCTCCATCGGTAGCAGGAACGATATTGGTCACGTCATTGGTTATCATGTTATTGGCATCATAGAAATGCGTAAACCGTTGCTGCAGGCAGTCAAATACACACAATCCGTCGCGTTGGGTCCCTACCCAAAGCGTATTATCGTATGCATTGTAGTAAATGGCATTCAGTTCATTGCTGGTTATGTCCGAATTGGAAGTATTATATTGTGTAAACTGGCTTCCATCGAACCGGCTTAGTCCCGATTCGGAAGCAATCCAGATATTACCTGCTTTGTCTTGCGCCAGATCGACCACGTAATTGCTCGATATGCCATTGGCAGCATTCAAGCGTTTGAATGTAAATTCACGCTGAGCCGAAACTGACAACGAACCTATTAGCCCAGACAGTAATATAAGTGCAACGATACGTCTTATCATAATAAACCGATTTCTGTACAAAATGTGTATTATCCAAGTTTGCGGAGTATCCATAAAAAAGCACACCTGAATCGCATGATTATCACAAAGATGCGGGACAACCAACCGATTGAAAAAGACCAGTGATTGCCCCACATTTTACCTACTGAAAACTCGTTGTGATATTGATATTTTGAGAAACTGTTTAATTTGTCGTTTCTTCATCGGCAACCGCCTCTTCCCAGTTGGTAAACATCGGAACCGAATCGTCATAACCGTCATAACCGTAGTTTTGACGCAACGGAGCACCAATGTTGGCAGTAATAGCCGAGTTCGGGACAGGCCAGAACAAGTTACGTTTGTCTACCCGGTAATTCAATTCCCTACCTGAAACAATCGTACCGTGATTAAAGATGTTGTAGCGTGTACAACGTTTGTACCAGTAACTTCCACCGTTCAGGTCAGTTCCGCTCTGTTTGTCCCAAGTGTTGAGGTCGTAAGTCTCACCCCATTCATCCGGTTGTCCGCTGCGGGCAAGGCACCACGAGATACGGGTCAGCTCTGGCTGACGCCATTCTTCCAGATAAAGTTCACGGGCACGTTCATCGGCAATGTCACCAATGGTAACGGTAGTGAACATCTTCTGTGCATGGGCACGCTGACGGATGATATTTACATCTTCAGCCGCTTCAGCTGCACGTCCCTGATAAAACTTAGCTTCTGCACGGAGCAGGTAAGTTTCTGCCAGACGGAACAAATATAAATTGCCATTCGAAGTGGTATTACCATTTGTCGCACCGTTAAACTGGTTGGCACCCATATTCTCTTCTGCGCTTTGGTCGAGTATATAGACTTTATACAAAGGAGTAGGGAACCAACTGCGGATGGTATCTGAACAAAGCAAGTCACCTTTTCTTACGATTACTTCACCACTTATCGAGTCAATATAATCTTCAGGCGCATAAAGCATCATGTTTTGACCATAGAAGTCCGATTCGGGATTATTGTATTTCAGGTCGGTCATTTCAATCCAGTTACCTACCTGACGGTTATGGCGCAAATCCTGCCAGTCCGTTTCGCCATCATAGTTCCAAATGGTCTGGTTATAATGGTAAGAAGTACGGAAACATCCGATGCCACGTCCCATAGCACGTACCCAATCCAACTGTGAATCATATTCACCTGCATTACGTGCATAATTGTAAGTTGGCGAGCCAAGGTTATGCGGGTCTCTGATGATACCATTACTCCAATGTACACACATGGCACGCATAAGCGGATAAGAGATAAAACCTTCTGCATAATAATTCAGGATAGGCATAATCAGTTCTTTGTTGGAAGCATCTGTAATGTTCACGCCACGATGCAAATCCCACATCACATTCCGTTCTACCGGCCAAGTATCCGGATTGCCCGAAGGTACATTGGTGCCAAAAGATTCGGTCATCAGTTGCAGACCATGATTGTCAATCAGGTCCGTAGCCATCTGTTCTGCCTTCTGGTATTCACCTACCACCAAGTAGCACTTGATAAGCAATTGCATGCAGGCTTCCTGGTTGACGGTACCAATATAACCGATTTCGCTCTGTGGCGGCACGTGCTCTACGGCAAATTCCAGGTCGTGTACCAACATCTGGAAGATGGCTTCCTTGCTGGTCGACTTATAGTTTTGTTTAGGCACCTCAATCAATTTGGTAATCAAAGGTATATCGCCAAACAACAATACACCGTGATAGTAAGCATACGCACGATGGAAATAGGCGCGCCCTAAATATTCGTCACGCAGGGTCGGATCCAATCCTTCCACATTATCTACATTTGAAATGATGGTATTGGCAAAAGTCACACTGTTCCACGTACGGTCCCAAAAACGTTGCATGGCGTTTTCGTCCCCACCGCCTTTCATACCCGATGTCGGGGTGATTTTATTGGCAAAATCATCCTGCATATCACCTGCATCAGTCTTTGCATACAGACCAATATCAGTCATAAAATAAAGCGAGGCCATCGGCAAAACATTACCATTCCCGTCCATCAGCATTTCTTTCAGCCCATAGTCACACATCGCCATAGCGGCTTGCAGACCGGATTCCGTCGTATAAGTATTTTCCGGATTGTAGAACGACAACGGGTCTTGTGCCAAAAAGTCGTCAGAGCATCCGGTGTTCAGCAGGGCGGCAGATGCCAGCACCATACATCCCTTTGCAAATATCGAATTTCTTTTTTTCATAACTGTTTTCCATTTAAAGATTAAAGTGTTACATTGATACCAAAGTTAAAGGTACGTGTAGCCAGACCACCTGTTTCCGGATCACCATATTCCCATCCGCTGATAGTGCAGACGTTCTTGCAGCTTGCCGTTACACGGATACGGTCTACCATGAACTTGCGGGTCCATTTCTTCGGAATGGTATAACCGATGGTGATGTCATCCAAACGTACAAAACTACGGTTATAAAGTTTATCGACACCACTTGCCAGACCCGTATTCGGACCTGCTGCATTCAGGCGGCAATAGTCATTGGTCGGGTTTTCCGGAGTCCAATATTCCTTTTCCGGCATATTGAAGCCATTGGTTACCTGCGAACCGCCGTTATCGATATTCAGCCAATTGCCGCTCGTACTCTTATGACCCATGTACGAATAAAATGAGATAGAGAGAGTCAGGTCTTTCCACAGGGTAAAGTCGTTGCGGAAATTCCAGTAAATAGGAGGAGCGGTAGTGCCCAAATATACCTTATCGTTATCGTTGTACACCGGGATACGGGTACCGTCTTCCGCTATCTGGTCGTCTTCCGTATAGTGGTTGATTACTTTCGGGTCACCAGGTTTCTGACCCACCAAAGCCGCGGCGGCAATGTCTTCGGGCGTATTCTGCCATACACCGTCGGTTTCATAATACCAGATGGTACCGATAGGCTGTCCGATATACCAGCCATTGGATGTATCGCTAAGTTCGTTGCCATTCTCGTCATAGTCATAATACAAGTGGTTAATCTTATTCTTGTTGATGGAGAAACCTACCGAAGTGTTCCAAACGAACTTGTCGTTTTCGATGTTTGTAGAATTGACGGCGATTTCGAAACCTTGGTTCTGCACTTCACCCAAGTTTGCCATAATGCTGCCGAACCCGGAGAAACTTGGCAGGCGTTGGCTCATAATCATATCCGTAGTTTTCTTAAAATAGTAATCCATGTTGGCAGTCAGCCGGCCTCCAAAGAACGAAAGGTCAAGTCCGACGTTCCATGCCTTTGTTTTCTCCCATTCCAGATTGGGCGCAGCCAGACGGCTCATATAAAGCGGATTTACAACATTCGAATTACCGTTTTGGTAATACACCATTTCACCGCCAGCCAGGGCAAGGTTTGCCAATGTAGAATATACATCTCCAAATTCACGGTTACCGTTGGTACCCCAGGAAAGACGGAGCTTACCCATGTCCCACCATTCTTTCGTATCTTCCATGAATTTTTCTTCCGTAAAAATCCAGCTGGCACCTACCGAACCGAAGTTACCCCAAGGATTGTTGGCACCGAAACCTGCATATCCATCCCGGCGGAACGAACCGGTAATCATGTAACGGTCTTTGTAGCTATAGAACAGACGTCCCAGATAAGAAGCTGCTGTGTAATGCGTATCGTTGGTACTGAAGTTACTCTGTGTCTTGTTGGCACCAGAAGTATAATGGAAACCAAGTGCATCACTCGGTGTGATATTGCGTGCTTCGATACGGTCTTGCCAGTAGCGGTGCTCTTCGGCTTCCTGTACCAAGGTCAACGTCACATGATGGTCACCGAATGTCTTATCCCATGTCAGGGTGTTGTTCAGGTTCCAGTCGAAGTTCTTGCTCCATTCTCGGTCAACACCCCGACTGGGAGCTGATGCGTTTGGTAAGTCTGCCGACATCCAGTAGCGGTTATAGAACCACTGGTAACGGGGCGCAATATTGAATTGGTAAGTAATGCCGAACGGAAGAGTCACTTTGGCATTGAAGATGGTATTCAATACGGTATACCCTTTTTCCAAATCATAGTACTGGCGGTCGAAATAATAGTTATATCCGCCATTGGTAGGCAACCCAGACATCGGATATTGCTCGTATCCACCAGTTTCTTCATCATACATCGAAGCGTATGGAGAGTTGCGAAGCATGTTGTTGTCCCAATAATTGCTTCCTAAAGAGACCTGCATATCACCGTCCGAACGGTCCTGGAAGTTGACGTTGGCACCGATTTCCAGCCAGTCGGTAATCTTGGCGTTTACTTTCATGTTGGCACGGTAAGCATCATAGTCATTACCTCTTACGGCACCTTCATTTTTCATATAACCAAGCGACATATAATAATTTACTCTTTCGGTAGCCCCCGAAATGCTGGCATTATAATCCTGATTCAAACCGGTGCGGAACGTAGCGTCATTCCAGTCTGTAACCTGTCCGTTCAAGAAATTCTGCAATACCAACGGAGAATTATTGAATTCCAAACGGCGGGCAAAAAGACTCAGTGCCGACTCTCCCGTAGTCGGACCGATACCACTCACACCCGTATTCATCATCCAAGCCTGTTGGTCTGCATCACTCATCAGGCGAGGGTCATCATAATATCCTTGTGGATAAAGCAGGTTGTCGTTTTCGTCTTTTGCTTGGTAATACCCATAAAGTCCGTCCTCTCCCTGACCATACGTATTGACCATCTTACGATAATCCTGATGGTATTTCAAGTAACCGGCCGCATCAAAATAGTCACGGTAAGCCGACTTTTTATTAACGGCAAGGTTGGCACTGACATTGATAACCGGTTTGCCTATTTTACCTTTCTTGGTAGTGATAATGATGACACCTGCCGCTGCCTGTGCACCGTAGATAGCAGCCGAAGAAGCATCCTTCAACACATCGATCTGACCGATATCATCCGGATTGATTTCCGAAAGTTCGCCATAAAACGGCATACCGTCCAATACAATCATCGGGCTGGCATTGGTACCCAATGAGTTCTGTCCACGCAACTGGATACTTGGGCTACTCTTTGCCGAAGCATCATAGCCGATTTGCAGACCCGGTGTGCCGCGCAATACATCCTGCACGGTATTCGGGTTCTGGTCGGCAAGCTTGGTCGGATTAATTTGCACCACCGAACCGGTCAAGTCTTTCTTGCGCATCGAACCGTAACCTACTACCACCACTTCTTCCAATGTTTCAGAATCTTCCTGCAACGTGATTTGAAGTGTTTTGCCCGGAACAGCCTCTACGGTCTGTGTCTTATATCCTATAAAAGATATTTCCAATACAGCGCCGCTTTTTACTTTCAAAGTAAACTTTCCGTCCAAATCGGTAATGATACCATTATTTGTACCTTTTTCTACTACACTTGCACCGATGACAGCTTCTCCTGTTGCGTCCCGAACGATACCGCTCACTTCGTTCGTTTGCTGTTGGCTTACGGCAGCAGCCGGTTCAGCCATTGCCGTCAAAGGATGACCAGCAATAAAACCTGCACACACCAGTAAAGCAAACAAGGCTTTTCGATTGTTGATAAACGAATCTCTCATTTGTTTTTCAGATTTAAGTTAAACATATTTATTATATAAATACTTATTTATCCCATTAAGTGTTTTTTACTTAATCGAATGGCGCAAATATAATAGTTTAATTTAAAAAATAAAATAGAAAAATTAGTCAAAAAAGAAAGAAATTCATCAATATCGCTTTCTAGAAGCTCACCTGAAAAAACTGCATACAAGTCTTACAAGCAATAGTAAGCATAAAAACTAAGCATAAATAGTAAAGAACTAAGCATTTTTGATGAAAGAATATTATAATGTGTGCAGCATGAATTTGTGCATTCTATTGATACCACAGTTCCAACATGTTGTCTCCGTCCCGTTCGGTACGCATTACAAAACTGTATTTTATCATACTCAGATGATTTAAAAACTGGTTGTTATAGTCAATCAGAAATAAAATGCGAAAAATCATTTGTCATGCTGAGTGCCTATTTCCTGCGGAAAATCCATTCGATTATGACAAATTGTAAATTCGTCATTGGTAACGAAGTGAAGCATCTCGGATGCGCCCACGTGGATGTCTACGAGATCCTTCACGTTCGTTCAGGATGACAATACATCAAGAATTTTTTCGCAAATCAATTTTGTTCTACTATAAAATACAAGGAGCTCCTATCTCACAAATCTGTTTAACTGTAAACCGTGCCGCACGAGTATGGAAACCTAAATCTTGTCCTCCCTCGGAAATGCCTAATAAAGAAACGCCACGTTTACTTATTGGACAAAATGCTTCTGTTTCTTCCAACGACAACACTTTTCCATAATAACAACAAATCATGGCAAGACATGCAGCACCGCATTGCATAGAATCGTGTTGTCGTATAAGACGAAATTTTCGAAACATCTTAATTATTCTCCTCTTTATTTCTTCCCTTTCGGCTGGCTATTGAACTGCCATTGCACATGGAACATCACGTAACGGGGCAATACCGTACGGTAGGTTTCTGTCCTTGCCTGTGCATTGATGGTATAGGATACGTTGCTTAAATCATGCAGGATGTCATAACCGTCTAACATCAGCAACAGCTTGCCTTTCAAGACACGGTAAGTCAGGCGGGCGTTCCATACGAAGTTGTCGGTATTGAGCCGTGCGTCAGTATATCCTCTCCGGTTGTAAACCGTGAAATCCGTAGCCAGTTGGAAGTTGGCTGGAAGCTCGAACACGGCATTCAGTCCAGATTGTACCGTCCACGTGTTCTGTTGAGAAAAGTCTGTCCGGTTAGAGGTGAAACGGTCGTGTTGGGCAGTTACGTTCAATCCCATTTGATGTTTGCCGAAACGGTATTCCGCCATAAACTCATCGGAAAAGTTCCAATTGTAGACCTTGCTTCGGGTAAGCCGTGGAGAGTCTTGCCCTACCAAGTCAACGTTCGTGGCATGTCGAGCGGCAAATTGGTTACCTATAAGCAGGCTTTTGCCTATGGGTCGTGCATAGCTGATGCTTCCTCCCGCATTCCAGTTTCCGTTCACATTGTAATAGCTTGCTTCGCGGATACCCGTTCGGGTGTCGTAAGTATAGCCTTGCGACAGGGCATTGGACAATACCGAGTAGCGTCCTTCTATCCGCATACGGCTTCGTGTTTCCCTGTTTGCCAACTGGTATTGGAGACGGGTGTTGAACTGCAGTGCGTTTTTCAAGTCCGGATTTCCTCTTGTGATATAGAGTGGGTCTGTATCATCCGTAAAGCTGACCATCGTCACCAAGTCCGGAGTCTGGCTTTTCAGTCCCCATGCCCAACGGAGGCTATGGCTACCCTTACGCCACTCCAATAATGTTTCTCCTATATCGAACACCACCGATTTGCGGGTAAAAGCCGTATCCGTCTTTCCTCGTTCGTAATCCAATTGCTGGTTCGTAAACGTGACAGGCAAGTTATATTGAATATGGAGATTTTGCGTAGAATAACTGTATCCTACGGTTATCCGATGGTTATTGTCCGTTTCCCGACGCAAGTAACTATTATTCCGGTCCAACAAAGCCTCATAATCGAAGACAGAAGGCATCTTCCCAAACAGGAAATCGTCTGCCGATTCAAGTGATTCCAATAAGAAGAGATCGGAAGCCGCTTTTTGATAGAGCCGGTCATAGCGGTAAGAAAGGGTCAACGCCATGCCCCTTGCCAATGTCCGCGAATAGCTGACTTCCGCAGCTAAGTTGGAATTGAAATCGGGATAGTTCTTGAAGTACCTGTTGACAGTTTGCGCGGGAACGACATCTTGCCCGTAATTGATTTCATACCGGTTGAAACGCTCGTCATGACGGTTATTGTATTTCCCTATCAGATTTACCACCAACAGGTCATTGGTTCCAGGCATCCGGATACCTTGCCAAAGATTCGTTCCTGCGGATAAAGCATGCCCGTCCTGCCTGTTCAACGTCAGGTTACGGTTTATCAGACTTTTTAATGCACCGTTGCTGTTTCCATCGTAGATATGCCGGATGAAATCGGTCGTTACGTTGTTAAACGATTCATTGAAAGTGGCATTGATATCTTCGCTGTAATTGTCCCAATTCCGGTAGTTGAAGAACGGTTCGGCGGCAATGCCGTATCCTTTGGGTGTTTTATAATAGATTTTGTGCTTGGTGTCCAGTGACCACGACTTGTTCCGCGAGCGGTTGAACTGGTAATCATACGTAGAGCCTGTGACCAGGTAGTTGTTACGTACCACATCCGTACCGTCTGCCTCACGGGAGGTTTCGCCGTTGATACTTCCGTTCACTTCCCAACGGTTATCTAACGTCTTGACATTGTAATCGAAGCCTCCCGAAATGGTCTTTCTTACTCCGGTGGGCATTTTCTCTGGAGTCCAGCTTGTCTGCTGTCCGGGTTTGCGGCTGTCGTTCAGGTTATTGATATTGAAATAGGCTGCATACTGCCCCTTAGGTGTGAACATCATGGCAAAAAGCCTGCCTAAATAGCGGTCTTCGCTTCCATATCCTCCTTCCACATTCAGGCTGGTTCCGGCCATGAATTCTTTTTTCAGCTTCACGTCCATCACGTATTGGCTGTCTCCTAAATCCGTTCCCGCCAATTCGCTTGCCATACCCCGTTTGTTATACACTTCGATGTTCTTTACGGTATAAGCGGCCAAGTTCTGGAGCATCAGTTGCTTGTTGTTATCAAAGAAGCGTCTGCCGTTCAGCAGCAGTTCGTCTACATATTTGCCGTCCACGTAGATACCTCCGTCATCTTTCAGTTCCACGCCGGGCATTTGTTGAATCAACGCATCGAGCATGCTGCCTTCCGTCAGCTTGAAGGCATCGGCATTATATACCAAGGTATCTCCTTTGTTATAGAATTTCACTTTCGAGGCTTTTACCGTCACTTCACCCAACTGCTGGGAAGCCATAGCCAAGTAAATGCTCCCCAATTGGAACAGGTATTCACGCTTGCCGAGTTGGGTCAGGTCTACATTCATAAAGGCAGGCTGGTAGCCGATAGAACTAATGGAAAAAATGTATTTTCCTTCTTCTTTTGGCAATTCGATGCTGAACTCTCCCGTATATCTTTTCTGATTATTTGCTCCTTCTACGTATTGGTCGTATACGTACATGTCGGCACTTACTATGGCGACAACGGTACTATCGGCCGCTTTTAAAACCCTGATTGTAGCAAAAGGAACAGGATTATGAAAACCTTGGCTTTCCAATACTTTCCCTGTAACCGTTACATTGTCCTTAGCAAAGGCCAATGAAGGAAGGAGAAAAAACAAAATGCATAGTTTCCACTTTATGAGAAAAGAATATTCGATAACCTGCTTCATGGCAATAAATGTTTAAAAAGTTTCTACTGTTGCGCTTTTATTATATAGTGCATCATTAAAAAAGCCATCCATCGTTATAAGTTCCACAATTCCATCCCCCTAATGCTTCTTCAAGTTCCGCACGTAAAAGTTCCTCACTCTTAGGTTCTTCAATCAGTTGAATTTTCTTTAATTTTTTCTTTTCCATGACCATAATAGTTAAAATTGTATTGCGAATATAGTTTTTTTTTGTAATTGTCATTGCAACCGTATGCTTTTAGCAATCATTAACAACCTGAATTTGTGAGTTGGTAGCTAAATATAGAAAGAAGAATCTAAAGTAAGCGTTACAAAATATCATAATATTTGTCTGACCCACGTTTGACTGGATGAAATAATTTATTCTGAATATTTAATAACGCATCATATTTAAAGTTCGGTTTATGACGCATTGTCCCTAAATGAAATGGTGCTTCAGGACAAGCGTCAACGTAATAGAACCGTTCTTCGTATCCTCTTAATGTAAATTGACCTTTTCCTCCAAAATCCAAGAGAGAAAAGCCTGAATAATGTAATGCGGTAGGAAGCAAAAGCTCATAGTGTCCGCAATTGCCGGCTTTTTGAAAAGAATGCATAAAGCTCAGGGCTTGTCTTGATATGCGGTAGATAGGATTGAAAGAGCGGATTCGTTTTTGCAAAGGGACATGCAGGGTTGTTCCTTGATAACTATTCCACCAATACCAATGGAGATTTTCGTTGAAATATTCAATGTGACTGGCAATGAAATCAGCTTTCTTATCATAAAATGCGTCAAATAGCAATCGCCAGTTTCCCGTAAATTCCACATCATATTCGATATTCCAATAATATTCATAATGAGGGTGAAAGCGGTAAAACCATAAAAGGGCGAAGTGGCTGCTTCCAGGAACAAGTGTTTCGCATAGTGGATTATATCCCAGTTCGTTGAGGTCTTCTACTGAAAATGACAAGTAAGCGATGTCTTTATTTTCAAAAAAAGGCATTTGTTCGTTTTCCCAATTTAGCAAAATAAATGTATCTCCATAATCAGCAAAAGACAAACGTGCGGGAAATCCGCGGGGAAGACCCCGGCATCGGCGGTTACAAGCTTTGGATCATGCTTTGTGCCCTGTTCGGTTCCGGTTTCATGCCCGGACGTGACAGTTTCTACGCGCTCTTGCGTCGTCATCATCTGATGCTTCCCCCTCGTAAAGTCCGCCATACGACAAACTCCAACCACCGCTACCACAAATGGAAGAATCTGGTGAAAGGGGTTGTCCCTACGGCAGCCAACCAAATATGGGTGGCTGACATTACATATATAGACCTCGCCAACGGGAACGTGTGCTACCTGCATCTGATAACCGATGCCTATTCGCGCAAGATAGTGGGCTGGGTGCTCGCCGACACGCTTCGTGCCGCCATCACCATGCAGGCTTTGAAACAGGCTATCAGCCAGGCGGTGGACATGAAGGGGGACGAAAACTTGGAAGGGCTGATCCACCACTCCGACCGTGGCGTGCAGTATTGTTGTGACGATTATGTGGCCATGCTGCAGGCCCATGGCATCGCCGTCAGCATGACTGAGGACTACAACCCTACGGACAACGCCATAGCCGAGCGTGCCAATGGGATTATAAAAGTGGAGCGTATCTACAACCAGCGGCATTTCAACGATATGGAACATGCCCGCAGCGTCATCGGCAGATATATCCATTTCTACAACTACCGCCGGCCGCACATGAGTGTCGGTTACAAAGTCCCGGCTCTTGTGCATTTGGAGCGGGGAGAACAAAAAAAGATGTGGAAGAAGAAAATATATGACCCAAAAGCGTCCAAAAATGAAAATAATGACGTATCATTGCAAAGCCAGACGACAGGGCAGGGCGAAAGCGTATGCCGGAGTACCTGACCAAAAATCGAATGCCCTATCGAAGGGCATCCGGTTTTGCCAAACAACAAGGCCGGGCTCTGCATGTCCGGGGTATCAGGCAACTAAAAAAGCACAGCTTTCAGGAGAGTGTCTACTTATACAGTACCACAAGTGAAGGAAGTGTCTACTGAATTAGTTTATCAAAAGAAAAAGTGTCTAGTAAAATCAGGAAAAGACACGCAGAAAACTTCGTCTGGTGTAAGATTAATAATCTTCCGCTTGTAAGATTAATAATCTTGCAGCCTGAAGATTAATAATCTTACAGCAGATGGACCTATATGTTTTTGCCGACCCACCTATATCCGCAGGCTTCCGCAACCGCCTGCGCCTTGCTATGATTCTACCCGGAAAGGCAGTAGTCGGTAAGTTATTGACTCGAATGCTTACGAAATTTAAAATGAATACCGCATTTTGCCTAATTGACTGTAGGGACATATCGCATACGCCCTAAAGACATCCGCGTGGATAAGTGAACGCATTCGGGCGTATGCGATACGCCCCTACATGGAATGTTTGTGGAATAAATTTAATCAGGAAATTAGTTTTGAATTTCTATAAAAAGTTTTTCTAGTCTTGATGTATCCGTTTTCGTGTATACTTTGGACGATAAATTCAAAACAGTTAATGGCAGCGTTCCGTCTGGAAGATTAGCCTTGAATCTTCCAGTCGTCAATGGTCCCGGTCTGCGAGGAGAAGCTTACACCTATTTTATATACAGGCCGCCTGTCGGAAGCGTAGGGGCGTGCGTAGCCTTTTTCCTCTATCTGCTTTAGGGCTTCATCTGCCGAACCGTCCAGTTTGAACTCGAAAATGTAGACGTAATCGGGTGTCTCTACGATGCAGTCCACCCGTCCTTCGCTCTGTTCCTTTTCGGTATAGACCGTGTAGACGCTGACCAGGCGGAATATCAGGTAGAACGTATAGTGGAAATAACGCTCCCTTTCCCTCTCGTCCTGCTTGCGACGCATGGTGTAGGGGATGTCGGCAAGGAAGGAGGTGAACAGCTTATGCAGCTTGTCTGTATCACCTTCCTCCAGCGCATCGATAAGGTCTTGTATCCAACTGTTTACATTTTCCCGTTGGGGCTTGAAATAGTCAGAAGCCACCAGAGATACAAATCCTTTCTTCACTTCATTGTTGGGGAAGTCGAGCAGGAATGTGCCTCGGCGTGGTTTATAGTCCTTAATGGTAAGGTATCCGCTCTGGT